>DAOTAI010000239.1:5063-7881 GCA_035593865.1 Acidobacteriota bacterium | reverse complement strand
CGGCATTCGCGAACGAGGTACTGGTTGGCTTCCGGCACGTTTGTGATTTTGACGTTCTGGGCATCCCAAAGCAGCCGTTTGCCCCCCATACGCAGTGAAATCGCGCCAAGGTTTACCATGTCGGAGATGGGTCCTGCCAGCGTAAAGTCCCCGTAACTCCTCTTTCCGCCTCGGAAGGCCTCCAACCAGGCGATATCCCGAGTTCTGGACCGGCGTCGCCGTTCCTCGGCATCCGGTTCGGGAATGCCCTTTGCCGCCCGATACTCGCGCATTCTTGATTCGGGGATAAGTCGTGGATTCTCGCCTCGAAAGCCGGCCAAGATCTTTCCCTTATCGCCCACGAGCATCATGCCTTCCCGCTCAAATTCCTTGTTGTCCTTTTCCAGTTCTTCGGGAGTTGCGGGCCTGATGCCGCCGTCATACCAGAAGATGTCGAGTGCCGGTCTGCTCCCTTTCGCCGCAAACTTGAACCGGATGGTGCAGGCCACCGGGAAAGAATAATCGTTCTTGATCTCGCCGCTCACGTGGTCGACCACCTCGCAGAAGTGACTGGGTGTTGATTCCACGCTGATGGGGGAGTCGAGGTCGAACAGCTGGAAGACAGGCCACAGACTGTAATGGCCCATGTCGGCAATCGGCCCGCCGCCAAACTCATACCAGCCGCGGAAGACGGCGTGCGTGTAATGGGGATGAAACGGCCGAGGAAGGGATGGGCCAAGCCACAGGTCCCAATCGAGACCTTTCGGTACCGGGGGCTTGTCGGTCGGCAGCTTCACATAATGCGGCCAGAAGGGGCGAGACGACCAGTTGTGGATTTCGCGCAACGTTCCTATGGCGCCGTCGTCGATCCACTCCTTGATTACACGAATCAAGGCGCCGTCGCTGGCCGGCGAAAAATGAGTCGCAATGTTTTTGCGGCGAGCCAACGCAATCGTCTGCCTGGCTTCGATAACCCGGTTCGCGATCGGCTTGTGCGTCATCACGTTCTTCCCTTTCTCCAGGGCGGCGATCGCGATGTAAGAATGGAGATGGTCAGGAGTCATGATCTTGACGGCGTCGAGGTCTTTCTCCTTCTCGAGCAACTCGCGGTAGTCCGCATAAGAGGCGCAGGCTTTGAAGTTGTCGGTGGCGCGCTTGTTGCCGTAGTAAGTATCAACAACTTCCTTGGCGACCTCCCGCCCCCCGGGAATCCCACCGGCGCCTTCGCGCCAGTTTGGCTTGTTCAGGGCGCGACGGATAGAATCCCGTAGGCCGTTTTTCGACCAGTCCACATAGTCCGTGCTGTCCTTGTTCGGGTCGCAAACCGCCGTTACCTGCACCTCCGGCATCTCGAGCAGAGGCAAGAGCTCACGAAGCCCTTGCGTTCCGCACCCGATCAGCGCCAAGTGCAGCTTGTCATTAGGGGCGACGAATCCCGAACCGCCTAAGACGTGCCTGGGAAGTATGGTGATTCCGGCAGCAGATGCGGCCGCCGACCCGAGAAAACTTCGACGATTCATGTTCGGTGCCATCGAAGACCTCCTTGTTTAATGGTCCGATTATCTATGATTCGAAATCAAAAGCAACTAAGCGACTGTGGAATTTGAGTTGACGAATCCGCGAGATCTGCGCCATCTGCGGGCAATTAGTACCCGCGGACGGCCCGGATGACGCGGATCTCGGGGATTCAACTGGCTCGTTTCACCTCAATGACTTAAACTCCCGGCATGGGCACGAAGACAAGATGGCTGCTCGCACTTCTTTTCATTTCGGCTGCAATCGGCCTGGCTGCCGGCCAGAGTACTGAGAAATGGTGGATGGATGAGCCCATTCGCCTCGTCCAGACAAATCTGCGGGAAACAGACGCCACGCTCGATCCTAAGCGTCACGTCCAACAAGTTGCCGATTTCGGGGCGAACGCGCTGCTCTTCAACGTAGGTGGAATCGTCGCCTTTTATCCAACCCGCGTCGACTTCCACTACCCCAGTCCGCATCTTCCTGCCGGACGTGACCTGTTCGGAGAAGTGCTGCGCGAGGCTCACGATCGAGGGATCCGGGTTATCGGCAGGTTCGACCTCAGCAAGACGCAGAAACCGGTATATGACGCCCATCCGGAGTGGTTTTTTCGAGGAGTCAACGGCCAGCCGGCTGTTTATAACGGCCTCTACTCGACCTGCATTAACGGCAGGTATTATCGGGACCATGCCCTGAAAATCCTGACGGAGGCGCTTGAACGTTATGAAGTCGACGGGCTCTTCTTCAATATGTTTGGCAATCCCAGTCACGATTACAGCGGCAATCCGCTGGGCCCTTGCCAATGTGACGCCTGTCGGGAACAGTTCCAGCGACTCTACGGTCGCCCGCTGCCTTTGGAAGCCGACGCCACTTACCACAGTTTCATGAGGGACTCTGCGCTGGAGGTAGCTGCCATCCTCGCCCGGCTCATTCACGAAAAGCGTCCGCGGGCCGCCTTTCTGACATACATCCAGGCACACACCGATGGCATCATGTCCGAATCCAATACGGCTGTGAACCGACCGCTTCCCTTATGGCCCTATTCGGCCAGCGATAACGTGAATCGGGCACGTAATTCCGAACCCGAGAAAATGTCCTTTAACCTATGCATGAGCTTTATCGACTATCCGTGGCGCTTCGCGCCGGTGCCCGCCCCGGAAATCCAGCTACGACTGCGTCAGAACATGGCTCACGGCGCCGGCCCTGCTTTCACGGTGCTGGGAACGCTCGACCAGGAAGACATGACGTCGCTGAAGGCGGCTCGCCCAATCTTCAAATGGCATGCCGAGCACGAGGATCTGTACGTCCATCAGCAAAGCGCTGC
>DAOTAI010000239.1:0-5053 GCA_035593865.1 Acidobacteriota bacterium | reverse complement strand
CTGCGCGCGTTCTGCTGCTAGGCAGCCGGCAGTCCTCCTATCGCGGCTTTTTTAGGCTCCTGTCCGAGCAGCATATCCCGTTCGCGGTTTCCGATAACTTGCGGTGGCTGAAGGACGAGTCGCGAGCGTTCGACCTTGTCATCGCACCAGCCGGACGAACAGAGGCTCTCGAATCCTATGTACGCAAAGGGGGACGTCTGCTGGTCGCAGGCATCGAGCCTCCCCCTTTTGGCGTCAAGACGCTTAGGAAAGCCCCTGCTGAGAGAGTCCAGGGCTATTGGAGAATCCGGGATCATTCCCTGTTCCCTTCCCTCCGGGATACGAACCTCCTGTTTTTCAACGGTGAGTACGCCAGGATTGAATCGGAGTCCAACCCGCCTGTCACCCTGATTCCTCCTGCCATGTTCGGTCCGCCCGAGAAAGTCTGGACTGATAAGCGCGAAACCTCTATTCCGGGCCTGCTCGTGACGAAATACGGCGAGGGGGAACTGGTCTATATTCCCTGGGATATCGGATCGCTCTACTACCGGCACAGTTCCCCTGCCCATGCCGGGTTTCTGACCGACCTGATTGACCGGCTCCTCTCGGGTAAGCGACAACTGCGGACCGACGCGCACCCGCTGGTCGAAATAACCCTCATGGAACAGAAAGACAAGCGGCGCACACTGGTGCATTTCGTCAATCTGTCCGGACATTCCGGCACCGCTTACTTTGAGCAGGTGGATTTCGGCGTCATCACCGTGGAAATCCGAGGAAGATTCGAACGGGCGCGTGCTGTCGCGCTGGGAAAAAACCTGATTGCACGCCAGAAGGAAGACTATTTCTCCTTCGTCCTCCCCGAGTTGAAGGGCTATGAAGTGGTGGTGCTGGAATGATTATCTGGCCGATTGCAAGAATCAACGGCCTTGGAGGGTGGGTTTCAATCCGCACCGCGTTTTTCGGGGCGGATTGAAACCCACATACGAAGCTGTACTTTCGGGGAGTTCACTTCAATTCGCGGCGGTAGACGTTGAAGTTTCTGACGACGTGCGCCCCGAGCTTTTCAGCGGTCCTGCGCGAGGGCCAGTTGTCATCAAGAACCATCGTGTAGCTGGCGCTCTTGTACCCTCTTTCCATCATGGCAAGGTAACTCATCGCGCTCATAGCCAGATTGATTCCGCGCCCTCGGAAGGCCTCTCTCACGCCGATTATCAGTAACACTCCGTGATTGACTTCCCCGAAAAGCTTGTCCAGCTCCGAAGGGTCCTCCCCAATTGGCCTGCTTCTCAGCGCATGTAAGGCCTGATTCAGATCGGGCAGAGCATAGACAAAGCCGACCGATTGCCCATCAACTTCGGCAAACACGAGAAAGTCGCGGACTAGAAAATCCCTTAAACCGACCGTAAGGTCGTCAAATAGGGCAGTCGTCAGCGGCATGAACCCCCAGTGGGAACTGAACGTCTCGTTAAAGAGTTCGCCAAACAGACCACTCTCTTCCTCCAAGCGATCCATATCCCAGTTACGCAGCCGAACGCCCGAATCCAACGCACGTTTGACCATCTCTTGATAGCGTCCGGCCAATTCAGGCGAGAACTTCACCTGGTATTCAACGCACCCTTTTTCAGTCACGAAACCCGCGCTTTTGATGTAGCCATGATAGTAAGGAGGATTGTAGACATGGAAAAAGGTAGGCGGCGCGTCGTAGCCGTCTATCGTGAGCGGTAGGCGCCATCCGGGAAGCAGGGAAAGACGAGCGGCGACACAGCTGCGCTCTCGCAACCATCCACACGCCGCCTCCATCAGAGCACGCACGGCATCCTCCTCACCGGGGAACGCCTCAAAACATAGCAGGTGACCCGTCTGCTCATTCCGATGTCGGACGTAGGTCTCGTCTCTGACGGCGGTGATTGACGCCGCGATGCGATCGCCGTCCTCCACGAAAAACGTCTGAACCTGAGTATCCGCGGCTGCGGAATTCCGGCCCATCAGCATCGCTTCGGACTCATGTCGGTCGGGCGGGACCCAGCAGGGCAGATCCCGGTAGACTTCATGCCAGAAGTTGATACAGCGTACTGCCTCTTCGGAATTCGTTACCAGGCGAATTTGCATGTTGTAACACCCTCGCGCAAATCACTTCACGGTCGATGTCTGTTGCACCCTGGTGGCAAGAGTCGATCTGCCGTGAGGCGCCAATCGCCAACGGCCGTAGGCGACGAACGCAGCGGTTAATCCGACGACCAACGAAAACAGCGACGGACCGACCAACCCGGCATACAGTGTAAGAGAGGTGGCCCCGATCATGATGATCACCAAGCCGGCGGCCGCCAGCGGAGTCAGGTTTGTCCGAATTCTCAAGAGACCGGGGAGGACCAGCCCGATTGCACCCAGAGTCTCGGCTACACCGATGAATCTCACGAAAAGACCGGGTAATTCCAGCGGCCCCTGCAACTGCTCGAGAGGCAAAATGAGCTTGATGCCTCCAGCAAATAAGAAGATAAGTGCCAGCAAGACCTGGCAGACCCATAGCAGATATGTCATAGACCTCGCCTTTCGCTTCTCAAAGGGATCGGGATTACGGAGGTTCAACTCCTTGGATTAATCAGATGGTACACCGGTTCTAAGCCCGAATCCAACGCTCGGGTACAATGCGAAAGTGCCCGCGACTCGCGTGATCCGTGATATCGCAAATACTCATTTCCCGCGGATATTACGGATCACCCGGATTACGCGGATGGCAAAGCTTGTTTATAAGAGTTTAAACAGCATCGAGCACGAATTATGATGGGAAGCGGATATTCAGAAGCGTTCGAACACCTAACAGAATGGACGTGGACAAATGAAACACTCGCGCTGTTTACTGACTCTTATCCTCCTGCCTCTGTTCACTTTGCCCCTGGCGGCAAATGACCAGCCGCTGCTACTGCAGCACCCGACCCTCAACCAGACTCACATCTGCTTCAGCTACGCAGGCGACCTCTGGCTCGTGCCACGAGAAGGAGGAGAAGCAACACGGCTCACCACCGGTGTCGGACTTGAACAACGTCCCCTGTTCTCGCCAGATGGCCGGACTTTGGCTTTCACTGGCGAATATGACGGCAATGTCGACATCTACACGGTGCCGGCCACCGGAGGCGTCCCCAAACGCCTCACCTTTCATCCGGAAGCCGACTGGCTGGCCGGATGGACACCGGACGGGAAGAAAATACTGTTCGTTTCCCGCCGAGACAGCTACTCCCGTCGTTTCTCACGTCTGTTTACGATCGCGGTCGATGGTGTCTTTCCCGTCGAGGTTCCTCTGCCGATGGGTTACGAAGGAGCTTATTCGCCCAGCGGCGAACAACTGGCCTATGTGCCGCTCCCGCGCGCCTTCACGGCATGGAAGAGGTATCGAGGGGGCATGACTTCACCTATCTGGATTGCGAAACTCGCTGATTCGAGCGTGGAACGGATTCCTCGAAATAACTCCAATGACTTTAATCCCATGTGGATCGGCGATAAAGTTTATTTCCTTTCGGATCGAAACGGACCCGTCACGCTTTTCTCTTTCGACACCAGAACAAAGCAGATTCGGCAGTTGATCCCAAATAACGGGCTGGATATTAAATCAGCCTCGGCTGGTCCGGGCGCCATAGTTTACGAACAGTTTGGATCGCTGCATCTCTACGATTTGAAATCTGGAAAGACAAAAAGAGTCAACATTACCCTGAACAGCGATTTGGTGACGCTCCGGCCGAGAAAGGCGATATTCGAAACCTGACGAATACGACCGGAGTAGCCGAGCGGGATCCGGCATGGTCTCCGGATGGGAAATGGATCGCGTACTTCTCGGATGAATCCGGGGAATACGCTCTTCACTTGCGAACGCAAAGCGGTTTCGGCGAGGTCAAGAAAATCGATCTGGGCCAGCCGCCTTCGTTCTTCTACAACCCGCTATGGTCGCCCGACAGCAAGAAGGTCGCGTACACCGACAAGCGATTGAACATCTGGTACGTCGACATCGAAAAGGCAGTGCCGGTCAAGGTAGACTCAGTTTCACGAGGCGGCGGAATTGGACTCCAGTGGTCGCCTGACAGCCGGTGGCTGGTTTACCAGAAGCCCGTCGCGTCTTGGTATCGGGCGATATTCGTCTATTCCCTGGAAGAGGCCAAGTCACGACAGATCACGGACGGGATGAGTGACGCAGGCCATCCCGTCTTCGACAAAAATGGCAAGTACCTTTACTTTAGTGCAAGCACGGACATTGGTCCCCGGGTTTTCGGTTTCGATATGTCCAGTTACCCGATCCGCCCTTCCCGCAGCGTGTACCTGGTGGTGCTGAAGAAGGATGCGCCCTCTCCTCTCGGACCTGAGAGCGACGAAGAGAAAGTCCAGGAGGACGCCAACAACAAGGGCGACAAGAAGAAGGATCAGCAGGCAGACGGAAACGCTGAAGAAAAAACCGCCGATAAGAAACCAGAGAAGAAGGAACCGCCCAAGGTTGAGATCGACTTCGAAAACATCGGACAGAGGATTTTGGCTCTGCCGGTGTCGGCTCGGAATGTCGTCGAACTCGCAGCGGTTAAGTCCAATCTGCTCTTTATCGCCGAACTGCCGTCCGAGCAAAGCGGTCCTGAGCCGAGTGCCGTCATTCATAAGTTTGACCTTGAAAAGCGGAAGCTAGACAAGTTCGTGGACGGAGTCTCGGCTTTCGACGTTTCGGCCAACGGCGAAAAGATACTGTTGCGGCAAGGAGGGAAATGGCTCATCGCCTCCACGACCGAGCCGTTTAAGCCCAACAGCAAAGTTCTGAAGGTGGAAGACGCCGAGGTCTATGTGGATCCCAGGGCGGAATGGGAACAGATGTACCGAGAAGTTTGGAGAATTGAACGCGACTTCTTCTACGACCCGAATCACCACGGTCTCGATCTCGAGGCAATGGCAGCTCGATATCGGCCGTTCCTCGACACCGCCGTTCACCGGGCGGAGCTGAATTACCTTTTCCAGGAGATGCTGGGCGAACTGTCGGTCGGACATCTCTATCCCGGATTTCTCACAACCCGAGCGCTCAGCGGGCAGATTGACCATTTTGTGGGGA
>DAOTAI010000238.1:0-7887 GCA_035593865.1 Acidobacteriota bacterium | reverse complement strand
CCTCGGCTATGCGGGCCATCTCTATCTCCACTATCGCGGCCTGCCGCTGTCGCTCTTCTACAGTTCTGAGATGGCGGCAGCCGGTACCGTCATTGATCCCGTCATTTACTCGGATCTCGCCTGGACACGCGTCGTCGGGTCGGCGCTCATCGTGTTCTTCTTGACCTTCATCCTGGCTTTGTTGCCCGCCTGGCGCGGCGCCACGGGACAAGACGTGCAACTACTTGGACAAGTATGACGACTGGCAAAAGCGAACCTCTTCTGAGGCTGGACCGGGTTTCGAGACAATACACCCAGGGCGAACAGACAGTTTATGCACTGCGAGACGTGACATTTACTGCAGAAAAGGGAGAATTTATTGCTATCGCCGGGCCGTCGGGCTCGGGTAAAACCACGCTACTGAATTTGTGCGCTGGATTGGACCGCCCGACGGAAGGAACAGTCTGGCTGAACGGTCGGAACCTGGCGGAGCTAAATCGGCATCAACTGGCGCGTTTGCGGCTGGAAGAAGTGGGGTTCATTTTTCAGGCATTCAACCTGATACCCGTCCTGTCAGCCGAGGAAAACGCGGAATTCATCCTGCTTCTTCGCGGGGTTCCGGCGCGAGAGCGAAAAGAGAAAGTCCGCGCCCTGCTGAAGGAGGTCGGGCTCCAAGGCATGGAATCTCGCCGGCCGGGTCAGCTCTCCGGAGGACAACAGCAACGCGTCGCGGTCGCGCGAGCTATAGCCGCAGAACCGAAGCTGGTTCTGGCTGATGAGCCGACTGCGAATCTCGACACTGAAACTGCCTTTGCGTTACTGAATCTTCTGGAACGGCTCAACCGTGAACATGGAACGACTTTTCTCTTCTCGACCCATGATCCCAGGGTGATGCAACGCGCACACCGCATTATCCGTCTTCTGGATGGACGAATCGAGATAGATGAGCAAGTCCCGACTTTTAACCGCGGGTAAAAAGCTGCGAATTCCTGCGGCCGCGAAGTGAGCCTTCGGAATGCGCGAGCCATGCTCGTGCCCTTGAATGGCGATGAAACGAAAACTTCTTTTTCTCACTTTGCTGTTTTCCGGTGCTCGATTGACTGCACAGGACCTTGACCTCGGCGCCTCAATCCGGGGCTATGGCTTCTATTCCCTCGAAGACAGCCCGCTTCAGGCCCGGCGGGACTCGGAGTTCGTCGTTTTTCGGCTGACGCCGGAACTCTCACTCACTCCGAACATCGAGCTGGAAACTCACCTGTTGGTTGATCTGATCTCTCCGCCCGTAACTCCCGCAGCCACAATCGCAACCGGATCAACCCGCACCTACCTGGATCTCGAGCGCAGGGTCTTAAACCGGGACAATGTCCACAGCAATATCGCCTTTGATCGTCTGAATGCTCAAATCAACACTGGGGCTTTCGAACTTGTCGTCGGGCGCCAGGCGATCACTTGGGGAGTGAACTACTTCTGGCCGGCCCTAGACCTGTTCGCTCCTTTTACGCCTGGTCGAATCGATCGTGACTACAAACCGGGTGTCGATGCCGCGCGGTTAATTGTGCCGATCGGCGCCTACTCGGAAGTGCAGGTGGTGGGCGCCATCCTTGGTGATTCGATCAGCGAGGATGGCGCCCTGGGCGGCCTGATTCGTCTCAACATGGGCACTGTTGATTTCGGTTTCATGGGAGGAACCTTTCACGAGGATAAGGTTGCCGGCGCATTTGTTACCGCGAACGTCGCCGGGACCGGCATTCGGGGAGAAGTCTCGTGGACTCAATCCGGTGACCCGCGTGATGAGGGAATTGGACGAGGCGTGTTCTGGAGGGGCTCACTTGGCGTGGATCGCCAGTTGACACCGACGTTGACTTTGCTGATTGAAACGGCCTGGAATCAATACGGCGCTACCGATCCGGAAGAGTATCTGCTGTTCGTCAATTCAGATCGGCTGTTGCGGGGTGAAATCAATGCCTTGGGTCGCTACCACTCCGGCGCCTCTCTGACCTGGCGGTTTCATCCGCTTTGGAACTTCGGCAGCATCGTTCTTCTCGGTTGGGATGATTCCTCCGCCCTATGGATTCCCTCGCTGGTCTGGTCGACGGGCAACAATTCGGAAATGCTCTTTGGCGCACAGCTGGGCTTTGGCAAAGAGCCAACCTCTGTCGGATTGCCGCAAAGCGAGTATGGCAGTCTGCCACACACCATCTTCGCTGCGTTCAAGATTTATCTCTAGGAGGAGCAGGAAAACAGGCCAGGAAGAAGACCCGGTTAGAACCTCACCACTCCGCCAAACGAGAGCCGATGATCGGTGCGGTTCTGACGCTCCATATCGACAATAATGAGATCCCATTGCACAGGACGAATCGCGAAACTCGCACTTAATCCAACATCGATTCCGCCACCAAAACCGTAGGTCAGATGCCACAAGTCGCGAGACCGATTACGTAGAGGAGCCTGGCTCGAACCGACAAGGCCGCGACCGAAACCGTGAATCCGGCCTGCACGGAACGAGAACTGCGGCCCGAACAGTAAGGCATAAAGATTGGAAGGCACACGGACAGGGCCAATAACAGTCCGATCCTGCGAGTGTCTGCTGATATCTGCTACCAGCCCGAACGATCGAGTAATGTTTGCAGCAAAAGCCGCATTCCAGCCAGAAAGAGTCACGCCGGTGTCGGAGCGCCGGATTGAAAATCCCCCGAAGACCTCCGTGCGCGGTGTTTCATCAGTCTCCGATTCGGCCTGGGGGAGCGGCGCGGCAACCGAGGCAGGCGTACGGGGAGCGACCGGGGGCGCGGCTGCAGGAGGAGTCGCGGCTGGCGGCTCCGCTGGAGACGGTTCGGACGGTGCAGACCGCCTTGGAGCGGCCGAAACAGGTTCGGGCGGAGATTTCGGTGCCTGGGAGGCAGGAGGTGGAGTAGAGGCCGGCGCCCGTGAAGCGTTCGGCTGGGGATTCACAGGCGGCGAAAGCGGCGCCGGCGGGGAAGCGGCCGCCTCACGGATAGCCTGAATAACCTCCGTCGAGGCGCCCGCCTGTTTCAACTCCTCAAGAGCGGCGTCGGAGATGTCGAAATGTCCGCGCACCGATCGTATTTCAGCAATGATCGCTTCCTCCGGTATCCCATCCTGGAGCATTTTCAGGACGGCCTGGTTGTCCAACCTGTCGTACGATATGACGGCCTGAGGCGGCTGGGCGTAAAGACTCAGGAACACCAGCCACAGCAATACTACGGCTGGACCATGTCGTCGCATGAAGCATCCCTTGGTGAGCGAGAGGATCTGAATCTAGTTTAGCAATGCTTTGAGAACCAAAGCGAATGAGTCAGTTGCTCTCCGACTCAGGATGAGGATCAGGAGCGGATCTGCCATTCGGCAAAAACCTTCAGTCAGCCCATTTAACTTCGTCACCGATGGCGATCGGCCCACCAACGGTGATTTCTCCATATGCTCCGCCGTTCCAAGGTGCCGACAGCGCTTCCCTAAGGCCCGGCAGCGCCTGCTCCATTCTTTCGCAGGGGCGGGTCTCCCCATTAATACGAATGCGACATGGCCCGATCTCCAAAATCCTCCCCCGGCTATCCGCCAGGTCAATGCCTTCCACCAGCAAGTTGGCGCGCCGAGTGGAGGGGCTCAAATCGGAGGCGAGCTGCGTCATCACTTTCGCCCATCGTTCGACCTCGAGTAGAGTGATTTGGCGCCGGCCTCCCTGGTTGGCGTTACCCTGCAGCCCACTTCCTTCTATAAGAACACCGGCATCTTGAGCGTCCATCGGCCCGTAATGAGCTCGCTTCACCCAAATTCTGACTAACCTGCCCATCTTGTGTACTCCTCGTAACATCACCACTTACGAATTGTACCCGGTCCCCCAGACACCGCCTGACTTTGGAAGTGGAGACCAGCCATGGAAAGTAACCGGTAATTACTCGATTTATCACAGCTTCTCGGCCTTTGCGTACAGTCTGCGCCGTGGGAACTCCGTGCCCTGCTGCCCGCGGTTGGTAGCGTAGGCGGTACGAGCTGTTGAGTCGCGGCGTGCGAAAAACCGAGAGGCGCAACTCCGTCGGCAGGAACTCGTAATCTGACGAGGCTTCTGACGGAGGAGGTAGGATTCGAACCCACGGTACCCTCTCGGGTACAACGGTTTTCAAGACCGCCGCCTTAAACCACTCGGCCACTCCTCCGCTGTCGGTTTACTATACTTTAAAACCTTCAAATTACGGAAGGCTGTTGAAACAAGGCCAAGGGGGTTAATTATGGGGAGACTCGAGGAGTTTGAAGCTTTCAGGCGCGAGATGAACGAGAAGATCCTCGCGGAAGGAAATCTGGACACCCGCCGGTTCTGGAACCTCGACAGCAGGGTGTACGAGAACGGAAAAATCGATAGCCAGACCAAGGAAATGATGGGGCTCGTGGCCTCTCTCGTGCTCCGATGTGACGACTGCATCACGTATCACATGATCCAGTGTCACGAGCAGGGCGTCGATCGGGCAATGTTTTACGAAGTGTTTAACGTCGCCCTGGTTGTCGGCGGCTCCATTACTATTCCTCACGTCCGCCGCGCCGTAGCCGTCCTCGACGAACTGGAGGCCAGGCGGGCGGCAGGCCGCTAGCTCGTCGTCGCCTGTTGCAGCATCCTTACCGCTTCCATCAGACGGGTGTTGAACTCCTCATAGGTTTCGCCATCAATCGGCATTACCGGGTCTCCGAACCGGAGTGAGACCGGATGCAGCCGGAATCGATTGACACCTCGAGGCCAGATCTCATACGTCCCCTTAATTGCAGCAGGCACGACCGGGAGCCGGAACTCAACGGCCAGGATTGCCGGACCGCGCCTGAACGGCTTTAACTTCCCGTCAATCGACCTCTCGCCTTCCGGGAAAACGCACAATATCAGCCGGCGTCTCAAACCCTCGGCAGCCAGCCGCAAGGCCTGGCGAAGCTGTTTGTCCGCGTCCACTGGAACAACCTTGATGGTCCGGCCCAGAAATCCCAGCACGCTGTCTCTGAAGTAGTCCGAGTATCCAAGGAAGAATAGGCGCTTTATGACCGGGTAAGGGAGGCCGCAGACCACGAAGAACGGGTCGAGGTAGCTGAGATGATTCGGGCAAATGAGGAAGGGGTAGTCACGTGGAAGCTTCTCCAGACCCTCTATCCTGAACCTGAAAAACACCTTCGCCAACAGGCGTGTCAGAAGGGCCGTAAGATAGAACAGGAACTCCGCTACTGGTTTAGGCGCGAGAACCTCTCGGAGCTGCCGGGCGTCGTCCTCTCTGAACGGCTTCCGCAACATCTCGCTCCATGACACCTGTCCCTCGCGCGCCTGTGCATCGGGCGAAACGTGTTTGCGCAGACCCTCGGACAACTCGGCGACAGTGAAAATCTCGGCCGCTTCCTCGTCCGGAACGTGCACTTCCAGCGAGTCCTGAAGGTTCGAAAGCAGTTCAACCCGCTCCAAGGAATCGAACCCCAGGTCAAGTTCAAGGTTCATTTCCGGTTCGATCTTTACGCCCCGCTTCATTTGTCGAATGTGAGAAAACACCAGGGCGTCGATCGGGTCTTCGGGCAGCGCCTGTTCCTCTGACGTCCGCGGCAATGAGGGTCGACCCGTCTGCCGGCGCAACTCTCTTTCCACTTCATATCTCTTGATCTTTCGGGTCGTGGTGCGCGGCAGAGGTTCACGCCTGATCTCAAAGCTATGCACCCGCTTAAAGGATGGAAGCCCCTGGGAATGCGTTTCGAGCAAATAACGGATCATCTCCGCCGCGTTGACAATCTTGCGGCTCTTCAAGTATTCGAAATCGGGCACCACAACGGCGTGCAGCTTTTCGCGTCCTTCTTCCGAAGTCTCATCGCCGCGCCCGACGATACATATTTCCTTGATCTCGGGACATCGGATCTGGAAATAGTGTTCCAGTTCCTCCGGGTAAATATTCTTTCCGGAGCTGAGAACGATAACGTCTTTGAGCCGCCCGGTCAGGTACAGAAACCCGCTCCTCGCCAGAAATCCAGAATCGCCGGTTCTCAACCACCCGTCGACAATGGCCTGGTTCGTCGCCTCGGCATTTCGCCAATACCCCTGCATGACATTCGGGCCTCGGACGATAACTTCACCCACGCCATTCGTATCCGGCTGGTCGATACGGACTTCCACTCCCGGCAAGGCGCGGCCGACTGAACCGACCTCATAGGTGTCGAGTGTTCCGATCGTAATCAGTGCCGCGGTTTCTGTCATGCCGTAGGCCTGAACAATTTCGAAACCCAGATCGCGTAGAAAACCCTCCGCGCCTGCATCAAATCGCGCGCCGCCCACGCCAAAGAACCGAAACCGGGGGCCGAACGGCTGATGGATCGTCCGAAAGAAAACCCGTCCCAGGTTCAGTCTGAGTCTCTCTCTGGCAAAGCCAGACACCGAGAGCAGGCGGCGAAAGAGAAACCTCTTGAACCAGGCTTGTTTTTCGATTTCGGCCTCGATTCTTCGATGCAAGCGATAGAAAAACTGGGGAACACAGACAGAAATCGTAATTCCGTGTTGCGTGAAGGCCTTGATGACCGCAGCTGGGTCAAGGGATTCAAGAAAGGTCAGCTTGCAGCCGATAAAGACCGGCACAAGGAAGTTGATGCAAAGACTAAGGACGTGATACAGGGGCAGGATTGAGAGCAAGTGATCCCGGGAATCCGCGTCGATTAACGACAGTGCCGCGGCGATATTTCCATAAAGGTTTTGCCCTGTCAGCATCACGCCTTTTGGATCGCCGGTGGTTCCGCTGGTGTAAATGATGGTGACGGTATCATCAGGAGACCTGCGACATGCAGATCTGGGCTGGGCTGCTTTCAGCTCAGTCTCCCAATGCAGGAAGCCGGACTTTGGCTCGGAGCTTTTGAGCAGCACAGGAGGCAACCCGGGCCACACACGGCGGATCTCCTCGATTTGAGGCAAGAACTTGCTCGAAGAGATAAGAAACCTGCAATCCGAATGTTCAATCAAGCGGCGTAGTACCTCGGGCGAATGAAAGGTGTCGAACGGTACAGCCACGGCACCCGCCCATTGAATGCCAAGAAAGGCGATCCCCCAGCTGGGGTGGTTTTCCATCAGAATGCCAACGGGCTCACCCCAGCCGACGCCGTTCTCAGCCAGAATCGAAGCAATGCGGCTAACCTGGTTCACAACCTCACGGTAGGTGTACGTTTCCAGCGAGCTGCCCTGAATTGACTGAAGGAAGACTTCATCCGGTCGGGACGCAGCATGAGCCTGGACTTTGTCGAGAATATCAGGAACTTTGTCAATCATTGCCGGCATCGTTCTTATGGTACACTTCGATGCTTCGAAATACTGGGAAAGAAAGGATGAGCCTACGATGAGAATCGCAGTTCTGGGTGGCGATGGGACTGGTCCGGAAGTCGTGGCGGAAGGACTCAAAGTTCTCAAGACCGTTGCTGAAAAAGTCGGTTTCGAGTACGAGCTGAAGGAATTCAATTTAAGCGGTAACAGGTATCTTGCGGCCGGCGGAGATCCGAATACTCAAAACATTCCGGTCATACATGACCACGAAATCGCCGAGTTGCGAACCTTCGACGCGATTTACCTGGGGGCAATCGGTCACCCGAAGATTGCACCCGGGATCCTCGAAAGAGGCCTCTTGCTGCGCCTGCGGTTCGAACTTGACCAGTATATTAATCTCCGACCGGTAAAACTTTATCCCGGCGTCTGGACGCCGCTTAAGGACAAAGGACCGGAAGACATCGACTTCGTCGTTGTCAGGGAAAACACCGAAGGTCTCTACAGCGGAATGGGCGGAGTTCAATTCAAGGGAACTCCCCACGAAGTGGCCACGCAGTTGCTGTGCGACACCCGAATGGGTGTGGAGCGCGCCATTCGTTACGCCTTTGAGCTCTGTCGCACGCGCAACCGGAAAA
>DAOTAI010000237.1:0-7926 GCA_035593865.1 Acidobacteriota bacterium | reverse complement strand
TGGGCGCCCACTGCGCGTGCCGCACGTACCTGCTCCAGGGTCTCTTCGGCCTGCTGAAGAGCCGATTCTGCGATTCTCACCAAATAGTCACTCAAGACGGCGTCGAAGTAGGCCTGGACGGTTTCCAGCTTGACTTGAGCCCGCGCAGAATCAAGGCTCACATCTGCCGTCTCACGAGCGGCCCGGGCTGCTCGCAACTGACTCCCAATGCGACCGCCCGAGTAGAGAAGCTGAGAAAAGGAAAGACTCGTCTGATATATATTCGCGCGCCCAAACGGGAGATCCGAAAAGTCTCCGAAACTCGCCGACGGTCCGCCGCAATTCAAAAACCGCTCGAGTTCGGCGACGCGCTGACCCAGGGGCGCGGACGGGTCGATACTCAAAGGCGGGCATGGTGGCCCGGTTCGTGCCTGATCAAAAACTGCTTCGAACTCTGAGCTCAGCGTGCGATCGTACCTCGCCCCAGCGTTCAGCTGTGGCAGACGCTCGCTCCGTACCCGCATGTAGTCGGCATCGGCCCGGTTTATGCCTGCCTTGGCCACTTCGATCTCTTCTGAGCGATCCTCAGCCAGCCGCAGCGCCTGCTCCAAGCTGAGACTCAACCCGGGTGGCGTTTGCGAACCGGTGCCCTGTCCGTAAAGACTTGCGGAGCTTATCGAAAAGAGCCCGAAAAGACCAATCCAAACGCACTTCACACCCATAGAACAGTAAATCCTTGCAAATCAGTAAATCGCAGTAACTTCAGTCGGCCGGTGATAAGGAAACGCGAAAGGAGCTCGTCCAGTGAGCCCATGATTCTATGCACCAATATGTAAATACGTGATCCATTGTCACCACAGATGCAACTGGGTAGGGGTCAGTTTCGCCGTGGTTAGTGGACAAAGTGGACAAAGTGGACGACGTGGACGACGTGGACGAAGTGGACGAAGTGGACGAAGTGGACCAAGTGGACCCAGTGGACAGTCGCCTGGAGGACTTGCCGTCTCTATTAATCCCTTTCGTCCACTTGGTCCACTTGGTCCACTTCGTCCACTTCGTCCACGTCGTCCACGGGCGGGTCGCTCCGCTGAAATTCTTGGCCTTGATGCCCGGTTTACGGTAACATTTCGCTCGTCGTGCTTTGTCCAAAGCGTCTGGTGGCAGTTTTCCCCTTCCTTCTCGTGCTTGCGGCTTCAGAGCCGCCCGGCATCACTATGCGGAACCTTGCGCCGGGGAACGGTGTGGATTTCAAGCAGGTGAACTATGCAACCGAGATGAAGTATCCATACGAGACCCTGGGGGGAGCTGTGGCCGCCCTGGATTACGACAACGATGGACTGCTCGATCTCTTCTTCTTGAACGGTTCCCCGTCGACCGGGCTCACGAAAACCGATCCCGCTTCGTTTAACCGCCTCTACCGCAACCTTGGCGGCGGTCGATTTGTCGACGTGACGCCAAAGTCCGGGCTCAGCGGTGAGGGTAAGATAGGCTATCCCCAAGGAGTTGCCACCGGAGATTACGATAACGATGGGGACAGCGACATCTACGTGACTCAGTACGGTGACAACATCCTCTACCGGAACAATGGAGATGGAACCTTCTCAGATGTCACCGCGCAGGCCGGAGTGGCCATGAAGGAGCATCCGTTCAAAGCCAGCGCCTGCTGGCTCGATTACGACAACGACGGGGACCTCGATCTCTTCGCGACTTATTACTTCCAGTGGACGTTCAAGGAGAACGGTGACGATTGGTGTGGCGACCGCAAGCCCGGCTATCGCACGTATTGCTCGCCGGATGTTTTCAAACCGCTGCCTAACGTGCTCTTTCGGAACAACGGCGACGGAACGTTTACAGACGTTTCCGAATCAGCCGGGATACGACAGTCTCTTGGTAAGGGGATGGGAGTCGCCATAGCCGATTACGACAACGATGGTTTTATGGACATCTTTGTCACCAACGATAAGACGCCGAATTTCCTTTATCACAACCAGGGGAACGGCACTTTTCGCGAAATTGCCGTCGAAGCCGGAGTGTCTGCAAATGAAAACGGCACGATGGTTTCGGGGATGGGTTGCGACTTCAAAGACTTCAACAACGACGGCTATCCAGACATTTTTTACACTGACCTGGCCGGCGAATGTTTTACGTATTTTGAGAATACCAAGACGGGCTTTTTTCTGGATAACACCTTTCCGTCACTTCTCGGAAAATACTCGGCGAAATTCAGCGGATGGAGCAACAAATTTGTCGATCTCGATAACGACGGCTGGAAAGACATGTTCGTCGCCGGCTCGCACGTGGTTGACAACGTCGAACTCTATAATCCACGCCTTAGGTACATGGATCCCTGTCGAATTTACCGCAACCTGGGAAATGGCAAGGTTGAGGATGTCTCTGATTTGGCGGGGCCAGACCTGCAGGTGCTGGGCGCCTGGCGGGGCGTGGCGGCCGGGGATTTTGACGGGGATGGCGCAATCGAAATAGCCGTTTCGCGCCTGAATGATTCGGCCTTCTTCCTGGACAATCCTCCGCCGAAAAACAACTGGGTCCTGCTCAATTTACGAGGGACGCGAAGCAATCGGGATGCCATAGGTGCTCGAGTGAAGCTTGTCTTGCCATCCGGTCTGACTCAGTATGAGCATGTCACAACGGCCAACGGGATATACTCCGCCAGCGACAAGCGGGTCCATTTTGGACTGGGACAGGAGAAGGCTATTACCACAGTTGAAATCCGTTGGCCGAGTGGAAAGGTCCAGGTGCTTTCGGACCTTGGGATCAACCGGCAGCACGATATCGTTGAGCCAGAGGGGTGAAAACCGTGCTCAGGATCCTGATACTGATTTCGGCTTTGTTAGTCGCAGAAATCCCCGTTGCGGCTCAAAGCGCCGCCGACCTCACTCGTCAAGGGGTGGTCGCGTATCAGGCTGGTGATCTCGTAACCGCGATCGCGAAGTTGCGAGAGGCCCAAAAGCTCTCTCCAAACGACTCAAACATAAGACTTTACCTAGGGTTAATGCTGTATCAGCAGGACCCGCAGAACCTTGAGGCGCAGGAACTGCTCGAATCCGTTGCTGACCGTGTTTCCGAGAACTCGGAAGTGCAAATCAAACTGCTGGACTCCTACCTGGCTACCGGGAACAAAGCCAAGACCGACCGGCAGCTCAGCCGGCTTCAGCCACTGGTTGACAGGGACGAGGCGCTGGGATTTCAGGTGATTTATCTGCTTATTCGATATGGACGATCCGACGACGCACGCGAACATATCGGAAAGCTGGGCGCCCGGATTGCGCCCGGAACGGACGCAGGGCCGCAGGCTGAGACAGGTAGGAAAGACTCCCGCTTGGGCGAGCTTTACTTTGTCCGTGGGATCCTGGCGGCAAGTGAGAACCGCAAGGAAGACGCTCTAAAGAATCTGCAACTAGCCGATCGCCACGAGTTTCCTCCCCGTGATTCCCATCATATGGTCATGTTGGCCGACTCTCTGTACCGCATCGAAGAGTTTCGGCTCGCCTGGCAAGCCTACGAGGAGTATCTCAAGCACAATCCATCCGATGTCGAGGCCCGAATGCGACTCGGGCTCTCACACTATAGTCTGGGAGTTCTGGAGGCCGCGCAGGCCGCCTTCGAACAAGTGCGTGCGGCCGATCCCTTGTTTCCGCAGGTTCATTATTACCTGGGAGAAGTCTTCTTCTTAAAGAATGACTTAGACGGAGCGGAGAAATCGCTTCAACAGGAGTTGAGGAACGACCCGAAGTGCGGCCCATGTATGGCGAAACTGGCACGAGTCTTCTACCAAAAGGGAGACAACGAGCAGGCTGAAGAATACCTGGGAAGGGCTCGGCAGCTGAGTCCTGATTGGCCCGAAACCCATCTGGTTAGCGGCCTTCTGGCCAACCGAAAGGGCAGGTATGAGGAGGCCATCAAAGAACTTGAAAAGGTAGTGGAACAGCTTCCCGATTTCCCCACCGGGCATCTGCAGTTATCGATTGCGTACGCACGAGCCGGACAGGCCGAGAAGTCCAGGCAGCACCGTGAAACCTACAATCGCCTGCTTGAGGCCCAGAGACACTCCGTAGCCTCAGGAATCAGAGACGAGCGGAAGCCGCGCTGACGCGCCGACCAGATTATCCGCTGCTTCTCCCATACTTTCTCTTTTGTTACCTTTGCAGCATGGACGATCTACTGGCCGCCCGAAGCCAGATGGCGATTTCACTCATGTTTCACATCATTTTCGCGGTCGTCGGCATCGCGACTCCCTTTATGATGTTCATCTCGGAGGCCCTCTGGCTTAAGACTGGCAACCCGATCTACCTGGCTTTGACCAAAAGATGGGCCAAGGGAACCGCCATTTTCTTTGCGGTCGGGGCTGTGTCCGGAACCGTTCTGTCTTTTGAGCTAGGCCTGCTCTGGCCTCAGTTCATGGAATGGGCCGGCGCGATCATCGGCATGCCCTTTTCACTCGAGGGCTTCGCCTTCTTTACCGAGGCGATTTTTCTCGGGCTTTACCTTTACGCGTGGAACCGGATTCCTCCTCTGGCACACCTGTTCGCAGGCCTGATGGTGGCCGTGAGCGGCGCCGCCTCTGCAGTTTTTGTCGTTACGGCAAACGCCTGGATGAATACGCCACGGGGATTTGAGATGAGCCAGGGGAGACCGGTCAACATCGATCCTATCGCGGCGATGTTGAATCCAGCGGCCTTTCCGGAAGTCCTGCACATGCTTCTTGCCTCCTATGCGGCTGTTGGACTTGCCGTCGCCGGAATACACAGTTTCGTGCTTCTTCGTCATCCGAACGATCGCTTTCATCGCGCCGCTTTGAGCATTGCCTTGCTGGTCGGTGGCCCTGCCGTGCTGTTACAGCCGATCAGCGGCGACATTAGTGCCCGCATGGTCGCTCGAACGCAGCCGGTTAAGCTCGCGGCAATGGAAGGACAGTTCCGCACTGAAGCGGGTGCGCCACTGCGAATCGGCGGCTGGCCTGATCCGGAGAAGAGGGAGACTCGCTGGGCGATCGAAATACCAAAAGGGCTGAGTCTTTTGGCCTACCATGACCCTAATGCCGTGGTGCGTGGCTTGGACGATTTTGATCCGGCGCTTCATCCCCCGGTGAAGATTGTGCATGTCGCGTTTCAGGTAATGGTCGCTTGTGGCATGCTGATGGCGGCTGTTGTCCTTGCTGCCGGTATCCTGGTGATAAGGAGAAAAGGGCTTCCCGAAAACCGGAGGCTTCTGCAAGCTTTAGTTCTCGTCTCTCCACTTGGCCTGGTGGCTATTCAGGCCGGATGGTTCGTCACCGAAGTGGGACGGCAACCCTGGATCATTCAAGGAGTCATGTTCACCCGGGACGCGGTAACACCCATGCCCGGCCTCATCGTACCTATGACGGTGATAACCTTGATCTACCTGTTGCTCGGGGTGGTCGTTCTCATCCTTCTTAAGCAGCAGGTGCTGTTGACGACCCCCTCGAAAGCGGTCAACCAGGAGGGGACTCAGGATGCTTGAACTGAGTTGTGCCGTCATCATTGCAGTTGCCCTTAATGTCTATCTGCTGCTTGGAGGTGCGGATTACGGGGGCGGTGTCTGGGATCTCCTGGCGACGGGAACGCGGAAAGAACGGCAGCGACGTCTCATCGAAAGAAGCATCGGACCCATCTGGGAAGCGAACCATGTATGGCTGATCGCAGCCATTGTCTTCCTGTTCACCGCTTTCCCTCCCGCTTTCTCACGGATCATGACGTTCCTTCATCTCCCGCTTCTCCTCATGCTGTTGGGGATCGTTTTTCGTGGCTCCGCTTTTGCTTTCCGCTCCTATGAAGCCCGGGTAGATTTCCGACGCCGCTGGGGAACTGTGTTTGCCGCTGCCAGCCTGTTGACTCCCGTCCTGCTAGGCACTGTGATCGGGGCTATTGCCTGGGGTCGAGTGGACGGCGAACTCACGTCGGCCGCGGTCTTCCTTACTTGCTGGCTGGGCGTCTTCCCCTTGTCCGTGGGCGTGTACGCGCTCGCCATGGTTGCTTTTCTCGCGGCGACTTATTTGACCGTGGAAGCCGAGGAAGAGGACCTTCAGGAAGATTTTCGCCGAAGAGCGCTATTGTCGGCTCTTTTCCTGGGATTCATGGCGGCATGGGTGCTTGGCGTTGCTTCCTTTCAGGCGCCGGAAATATTGGAAGATCTCACGCGGACTCGCTGGTCGTGGGCGCTTCATGCCGTAACCGCGGCAAGCGCATTAGGTGCGATGGCGGCACTCTGGCGTCGCCACTTTCACCTGGCTCGCGCATTAGCCGCACTTCAGGTGTCGCTGATAGTCTGGGGTTGGGCTTTTTCGCAATATCCGCACCTTGTCAAGCCTGACCTGACGCTCTATGAGGCCGCCGCTCCTGCTGTCACTCTTCGGTTGCTGTTGATCATCCTGGCGGTAGGGTCACTGATTCTCGCCCCGTCCCTGTATTACCTTTTCAGGGTGTTCGGCAAAATCGGCGGTCCCGGCGCACCGGCGAAAAATGGAACTTAATTGTCCAATTTGACGCTGGCAGAACGGGCTTGGAATTACTAGAATCAGGCGGTGTTTTTCGGGAAAGGCGCATGAAGAGATTATTTGCTTACGAGAAGGACCCATACCTAAAGGAACTGAAAACGGAAATCGTCCAGACAGGAAATGAAAAAGGCAAGCACTTCGTAGTGCTTCGCGACACCGTCTTCTATCCGGAAGGTGGAGGCCAACCCTGCGACCACGGTCACATCAATGGTACTCCCGTCTTGTCGGTCAGGCTGGAAAACGGGGAAATTCGCCATTATGTGGAATCACCCATCGAGCGGGGGACGGCAACGGCAGTTCTTGACTGGGCGCGACGTTTCGATCACATGCAGCAGCATACGGCGCAGCATCTCCTGACGGCTGTCGCCCAGGATCGCTTTGGTTGGGCTACTAAGGCTTTTCACCTTGGTGTCGAGGCCTCGGACATCGAACTGGATACAGACCGGTTGTCATCTGAGGAAATAGAAGTCCTGGAAGAGGCGGTTGTAGCGGAGATTCGCGCTGCCCGCAAGGTCGAAGCTCGTCGGGTTTCACAATCTCAGCTCGAGAAGCTGCAGGTTCGCACACGGGGCCTGCCGGCCGGTCACCAAGGAACGGTCCGCCTGGTAAAGATCGATGGCATCGACCTCAATACCTGCGGAGGAACGCATGTCCGGTCGACGGCGGAGATCGAGACAATCAAGCTTCTCGGAACGGAGTCTATGAGGGGAGGAACCCGCCTGTATTTCGTCGCCGGCAAGCGTGCCCGCCGAAGGCTAACGGAGCACGAAAATCGAAACTCGGAACTTCGCTCACTTCTCGGCGCCCCTGAAAGTGCCTTCGTTGATGCTGCGAAATCGCGGCTGGAGCAAATTCACAATTTGCAGCACCGAGAGCGATTGTTGCAAGAAGACCTGGCCGACTATGCATCGGAAGCACTAGCGAGGCGAAACGAGGAGATCGTGGACGCCCATTTCAAATCGGGCGACCCTGCCTTTTTGCAGGCCTTGGGCCATAAGCTCCACGAAAAAGCGAGAACGAAGGCAGCGCTTCTTACCGCCGGAGTTGAAGGGAACGGATTTTTCGTGGTGGTTGCCGGGGACGCGGTCGGGTGCGATGTGCAGACTCTCGGGCGCCAGGTAGCGATCCTTCTGCAAGGAAAAGGCGGAGGTACCGGCCGGATGTTCCAGGGCCGGGTCAATACGCTGCTCAAGCGCAAAGATGCGCTGGCGCTTTTCCAGCTTGAATTGGAGCGCGACTGAGCCACCTCTGCAGCCATGAGTTCGTAGTCTGGGGCTTCACAAAATAGGTACTTTCAAAAAGAGATCGGTCCTGGCCCTAATGCTGGGCCAAGCGTCCCCATTTCGACCATTTGGACTTTTTCTTCCTGACTGGAGGTCCGTCAGGACCGACACGTTTATAGGGACACGTGA
>DAOTAI010000236.1:0-7942 GCA_035593865.1 Acidobacteriota bacterium | reverse complement strand
GCCGCCTGGCCGAGGCCATGGGATATCGGCCAAACGTCGTTGCTCGAGGCCTCGTGACGTGCAAAACCTGGACTATCGCGGCTGTTGTTACTACCCTCGCCGACCCCTTCAACGGTGAGTTGCTGAGCGGCTTGGAAGAACTGGCGACCGACCGAGGCTACTCAGTCTTCGTGGCAAATTGCAACGCTGATCCGGATCGCGAGATCAAGGCCGTGAGATTGTTTCAAGAACGGCGTGTTGATGGGATTGTGGTTATGTGCTCCCGAGTTGGTGTCCTGTACGGTCCAATGCTCCGCGAGCTACGGATCCCTATCATTCTCGTCAACAGCTACTACCCGAACGAGTTCTTTAACTCGATCGTCATTAACAATCCGGATGCCAGCAGGCAAGCCGTTCAACACCTGATTGATCTAGGGCACCGACGTATAGCGTACATTGGCGATCAGTACGGATTGCAGTCTGACACGGAGCGCTTCGCCGGCTATCGTGAAGCGCTGGAGTTGGCCGGCCTGCCTCTTTCGCCCGAACTCGTAGTGAATGGAAACGGCAAGGCCGATGGGGGCCAACAAGCGACCGAGCGGCTTCTGGCATTGCCGACTCCTCCGACCGCCCTGTTCTGCTACAACGACCAAACCGCCCTCGGGGCATTAAGCGCGATCCGACATCATGGTCTTAGAGTCCCGGATGACATCTCCGTCGTTGGATTTGACGATCTTGAAGTCGCTTCCTATGCGCATCCGCCGCTCACGACCGTTCGACAACCAAGAAAGCTTATGGGCAGA
The DNA here is from genome assembly GCA_035593865.1 of Acidobacteriota bacterium. Classification (GTDB taxonomy): domain Bacteria; phylum Acidobacteriota; class UBA6911; order RPQK01; family RPQK01; genus RPQK01. The sequence continues at coordinate 7,160 of DAOTAI010000236.1, read as the reverse complement.
ATGGCTATGGAAATGCTCCTGAACCTGTTCTCATCGCGCTCTACCGATCAAAGCCATTTGAAGATCCCAGGCGAATTGATAGTGCGGGAGTCAACAGCACCCCTGACAGCCGCTCCCAAGTCCCGAAAAAACACAAAGCGAGGATAGACCCCGGCAAGCCCGTCCCCGGGGGCGGTTTGAAGGCTTCCGATCCAAGGAACGGTTGAATCGACGTACCTTAGAGTGTCAACCATGTGTTCGGATAGCTCTGTCAAGCAAGAACGATACCCTGGGCTATCTTGCTCTGTCCCTCGGGACAAAATGCGACTTCTTGTTTGAGCCCTGAAAAGGGTTGCCTATTGCGAATATGTCACTCCTAACGCCCCCCGCTTCCCTCCCCCAAGGGACTGTCCCCAAGCCGAACTGTTGCGACTGCCGTGAAAACGATTTCAAAAGCGCCAAACACGTCGCAGCATATTAGAAAATCTTATTTTATAAATGCTTGATATTAGGCGAAGGAATGTTATACTCGGTTCTATGCAGCATCTCATGACACGGTCGACATTCCCGAAATCTGGCTTGTACGATCCCTCCCGGGAACACGATTCCTGCGGAGTCGGGTTCGTGGCCGACATGAAGAATCGGAAGTCCCATCAGATTATCCAGCAGGCTCTTCAGATCCTGCTGAACCTGGAACATCGAGGCGCTTGCGGCTGCGAAGACAACACGGGCGACGGCGCCGGCATTATGATTCAAATGCCGGACCGGTTTTTCAGAAAAGAATGCGAACGCTTCGGGATTCCTCTGCCCTCGGCTGGCGACTACGCCGTCGGCACCGTCTTCTTGCCGCCGATTGCCGCCGAACAGACACAGTGTGAGCAAATCTTCGAGCAGATAGTTCGAGAAGAAGGTCAGCATCTGTTAGGTTGCCGCGATGTCCCTACCGATGACTCCTCGATTGGCGACTCCGCCAGAGTCTCCAAACCGGTGATTCGCCAGGTCTTCATCGGCCGAGGACCGAACATCGGGGCGGACATGCCTTTCGAGCGCAAGCTGTACGTAATCCGCAGGCGTATCGAGAAAACCGTCAAGGCCAGCACAATTCCGCACCGCCACATGTTCTATGTGTGCAGCCTGTCTTTTAAGACCCTGGTCTACAAGGGAATGTTGAAAGCGGATCAACTCCTTCCCTTCTATCCCGACCTCGGCGACGACTCGCTGGAATCAGCGTTGGCGATGGTCCATTCCCGGTTCAGCACCAACACTTTTCCGAGCTGGCCCCGGGCGCACCCCTATCGCTGCATCGCGCACAACGGTGAGATCAATACCCTGCGAGGAAACATCAATTGGATGCACGCACGTGAGAGCATGTTTGAATCCGAGCTTTTCGGCACCGACATTCATCACGTGATCCCGGTTATTGATGAGAGCGGCAGCGATTCGGCCATGCTGGACAACGTGCTCGAACTCCTGGTCCTGGCCGGACGAAGCCTGCCTCACGCCGTCATGATGATGATTCCGGAGCCGTGGAACAAACATGAATCGATGTCGCCAGAGCTGCGAGCCTTTTACGAATACCACTCGGCTCTGATGGAGCCGTGGGACGGTCCTGCGTCGATCGCGTTTACCGATGGACGGCGAATAGGCGCGGTCCTCGATCGAAACGGCCTGCGGCCCTCACGATATTACGTTACCAAGGATGACCTCGTACTGATGGCTTCTGAGGTCGGGGTCCTGGATGTACCGCCCGAGCGGATCCTGGAGAAAGGGCGTCTGCAGCCTGGACGAATGCTCCTGGTTGACCTGGAAGAGGGCCGGATCATCGCCGATGAAGAAATCAAGCACCGGGTCGCAACCGAAAAGCCGTACGCCCAGTGGGTCAGTAAGAACCTGGTGCTTTTCAAGGACCTTCCCGATCCTCCACACGTTTACGCGCCGGATCACGAGACGGTTCGTTTGCGTCAGGTGGCCTTCGGCTATACAACCGAGGACCTGCAAATGATTCTCGCACCCATGGCCCAGGACGGAACCGAGCCGCTCGGCTCTATGGGCAACGACGCCCCGCTTGCAGTGCTGTCGGATCGCCCTCAGCTGCTTTACAACTACTTCAAGCAGCTCTTTGCACAGGTTACCAACCCACCGATCGACTCGATTCGGGAGGAGTTGGTCATGTCGATCGAAACCAGCATCGGCCCCGAGCTGAACCTCCTCCAACCTGTTCCTGAATCAGCCCGACAAATCGAACTACCGTCGCCGATTCTGACCAATGAGGAACTGGAGAAGTTACGACACCTGGACGGGACCGGCCCGGGAGCATCCGGGTCAACCCCAGGGTTCAAGACCCTTACCCTCCCCATCCTGTTCCGTGTTGAGGAGGGAGGGGCCGGGCTTGAAAAAGCCATGGAAGAGTTGTGCCGCAACGCGAGCGAGGCCATCGCGGATGGCTATCAGTTCCTGATCCTGTCCGATTGGGGCCTGAACCGTCAGTTTGCTCCAATCCCGGCTTTGCTGGCCGTCTCAGGCGTGCATCACCATCTGATCCGGGAAGGAACGCGCACCCGGGTGGGACTCATCCTGGAGAGCGGCGAGCCCCGGGAGACGCATCATTTCGCGCTACTGATCGGTTACGGCGCCAGCGCCGTCAATCCGTATCTCGCCTTCGAGACACTGGACGACATGATTCGACAGGGAATGCTCCCCGGGCTTGATCACAAGAAAGCTGTTCGAAACTACGTCAAATCGATCAGCAAGGGCATTCTGAAGGTCATGGCGAAGATGGGGATATCGACCATCCAGAGCTATCACGGCGCCCAGATTTTCGAGGCGATCGGCCTCAATCCGACATTCATCGAGAAGTACTTTACCTGGACACCCTCACGCATCTCGGGAATCGGCATCGACGAGGTCGCACAGGAGGTACGGCTGCGACACGAGAAGGCTTTTCCCCGGCGCCCGGTTAAAGGCCACGTTCTTGAAAACAGCGGTGAGTACAAATGGCGAAGGGATGGGGAGCATCACCTCTTCAATCCAGAAACGATCCACAAGCTGCAGCGAGCATGCCGAACCAGCGACTTCGAGCTCTTCAAGGAGTACAGCCAGGCAGTCAACGATCAGTCGGCTCGTCTCTGCACGCTGCGCGGCCTCTTTGAGATCAAATTCGACCGTGAACCCGTGCCGCTCGACGAAGTCGAGCCGGTTGAAGAAATTGTCAAACGCTTCAAGACAGGCGCAATGTCTTATGGCTCCATCAGCCAGGAGGCTCATGAAACGCTTGCCATCGCCATGAACCGGATCGGCGGCAAAAGCAACACGGGTGAGGGTGGAGAAGACCCGGCCCGATACCTTCCCCGTGAGAATGGCGACTCGCTCAACAGCGCGATCAAGCAAGTCGCTTCCGGACGTTTTGGTGTCACCAGCGAGTACCTGGTCAATGCCAAAGAACTGCAGATCAAGATGGCGCAGGGCGCCAAGCCTGGTGAGGGCGGCCAGCTGCCGGGGCACAAAGTCTATCCCTGGATTGCCCGTGTGCGCCACTCGACGCCGGGCGTCGGCCTGATTTCGCCTCCTCCACATCACGACATCTACTCAATTGAGGATCTCTCGCAGCTAATCCACGATCTGAAGAACGCCAATGAACATGCCCGTATCAGCGTGAAACTGGTCGCGGAAGTTGGAGTGGGTACGATTGCGGCCGGCGTAGCTAAAGCTCGCGCGGACGTGATACTCATCAGCGGCCATGACGGCGGAACGGGAGCTTCACCCCTTACCGGCATCAAACATGCGGGGATTCCCTGGGAACTGGGTCTGGCCGAAACCCAGCAGACGTTGCTTCTCAACGATCTCCGCAGCCGGGTCGCCCTGGAAGTGGATGGTCAGTTGAAAACCGGCCGCGACGTGGTTATCGGCGCACTGCTTGGCGCAGAAGAATTTGGATTTGCCACCGCTCCCCTCGTGGTTCTGGGTTGCGTCATGATGAGGGTTTGCCACCTCGACACTTGCCCTACCGGCATCGCGACTCAAAACCCCGCCTTGCGGGCACGGTTTGCCGGTCGGCCTGAGCATGTCATCAACTTCATGCGCTTCATCGCCCAGGAAGTGCGGGAGATCATGGCCAAGCTCGGCTTTCGGACTTTCGAGGAAATGGTGGGTCGAACCGACCGGCTGGAAATGCGCCGGGCTATAGACCACTGGAAGGCCCGGGGCCTGGATTTCAGTTCCATCCTCACCCAGCCCGAGATCCCGCCCGAGGTGGGACGCTCTTGCCAGATTGCCCAGGATCATTCCATCGAAAAGTCTCTTGACAAAACCGTCCTGCTCGACCTCTGTCGCCCAGCGCTTGAGTTCGCTACGCCGGTGACCGTCACTTTACCGATTCGAAACACCAACCGGGTGGTGGGAACCATGCTGGGCAGCGAAGTTACCCGGCGTTACGGCGGCAAAGGTCTGCCTCCGGACACCATTAAGTTGTGCTTCCAGGGCTCGGCAGGTCAGAGCTTCGGAGCATTCATCCCGGCTGGAGTCACCCTCATTCTCGCAGGAGATGCTAACGACTACATCGGAAAAGGGCTTTCGGGAGGGAAGATCATTGTCTTTCCTCCGCGTGACTCCACGTTCCGTCCGGAAGAGAACGTGATCATAGGGAACGTCGCCTTCTACGGGGCGACCAGCGGAGAAGCGTACATTTCTGGCGTCGCTGGCGAGCGGTTCTGCGTCAGGAACAGCGGGGTGCATGCCGTCGTTGAGGGGGTCGGTGACCACGCCTGCGAATACATGACAGGGGGTCGAGTTGTCGTGTTGGGCCGCACCGGGCGCAACTTCGCAGCCGGAATGTCGGGGGGCCTGGCTTACGTGTTCGACCATGAGGGAGACTTTCCCCGACGCTGTAACCGGCAAATGGTTGAAATTTTCGAAATTGAGGACGCGGTCGAACTTGAAAGCATTCGGCAATTGATCGCTCGACACGTCGAGTATACCGGCAGTCCGTTGGGCAGGGAGATCCTCGAAAACTGGCTGTCGATGAGCCAGAAGCTCCTCAAAGTGTACCCGAACGACTACCGGCGTGTCATCGAAGCTCAGACCCGCATTAGGGAGATGGGCATTTCCCAGGAAGAAGCAGTCATGGTGGCCTTCAACCAAAACGCACACGATCTGGCCAGGGTTGGAGGAACCTAGGGAGGTTTGTGCCATGGGAAAACAGACAGGCTTCTTGGAATATCCGCGTGAAACGCACCACGAGCGCAGTCCGGAGCTGCGTGTGAAAGACTGGCAGGAGTTTCGCGGCCATTCGGACGTCGAACTGCTACAGCGCCAGGGCGCCCGCTGCATGGACTGCGGAGTCCCCTTCTGCCACTCGGGACTTGTTATGTCCGGCGCCGCTGTCGGCTGCCCGATCAATAACCTGATCCCAGAATGGAACGACCTGGTATACAAAGGTAAATGGCGGGAGGCGCTCGAACTCCTTCTCAAGACCAACAATTTCCCGGAGTTCACCGGCCGTGTATGCCCTGCCCCCTGCGAGGCCTCCTGTGTTCTTGGCATCAACGCGCCGCCAGTCACGATCAAGGATATCGAGTGTTCGATCATTGAAAGAGGGTTCGAGAACCACTGGATTGTTCCCGAACCGCCGCTGGAACGGACCGGGAAAAAAGTGGCCATTGTAGGGTCGGGGCCAGCCGGACTGGCAGCGGCGGCACAGCTCAATCGGGCAGGGCATTCGGTCACCGTCTTTGAACGCCATGACCGGGCTGGCGGCTTGCTGATGTACGGCATCCCCGCGATGAAGCTCGACAAGCGGGTGGTGAAAAGGCGGCTCGATTTGATGGCCAAGGAAGGGGTTCGATTTGTGACGGGCACCGAAGTTGGTGTCGATTACCCGGCAGACCGACTTTTTCGTTCGTTCGACGCGGTAATCCTGTGCTGCGGCGCCACGAGCCCCAGAGACCTTTCGATCGAAGGACGCCAGCTCGCCGGGATTCACTTCGCGATGGAGTTTCTGCACCTGAACACGAAAAGCCTGCTCGACAGCGAGCACCGGGACGGTAAATACCTCAGCGCCAAAGGTCTAGACGTCGTGGTAATTGGCGGCGGTGACACCGGCACGGACTGCGTCGCGACTGCCCTTCGCCACGGTTGCCGCAGCCTGGTGCAGCTCGAGATCCTCTCGCGCCCCCCCGATGAACGCGCTCCCGACAACCCGTGGCCGGAATGGCCGCGCGTGTTCCGGGTGGATTACGGCCAGGAGGAAGCAAAAGCCCGGTTTGGACAGGACCCGCGCCGCTTCGCGGTAATGACAAAACGATTTTTGGGAGATGAAAAGAACCGCGTAAGGGGCCTCGAGACCGTCCGCGTTCAATGGGTCCAACAAAACGGGAGAACGATTCCGCGGGAAATTCCCGGCACTGAGGAAATCATCCCGGCGCAACTGGTCCTTGTGGCCCTTGGTTTCGTTGGCCCGGAGAATCAACTGCTGGAACAGCTCGGCGTCAAGACCGACAGCCGAACCAATGTGGCCGCAGAATATGGGAAGTTCACAACCAATGTTCCGGGAGTGTTTGCCGCTGGAGACATGCGACGCGGCCAAAGCCTGGTCGTCTGGGCGATCAACGAAGGGCGCGGCGTCGCTCGCGAGTGCGACCGTTACCTTGTGTCGACGCCATCCTAACCGACAACGGGGGGTGAGGTGACGTCCTGGAATGAGATTCTGACAGTTTGCCCCTGCCGGACGTTGGTGACCAGCGCGGGCCTGAAGCAAACAAGACATGTGCCGCCTGCGTGTCTGACGCTCGGGTAGACGATTCCGCCCGACCCCGACAACAGAAGTTCTCTGGCGAGCATCTGGGAGTTGGCGTACCTGTCCGGATCCAGGCACCCGACGTACGCTGAGTCGTCCCGGAGGTCGTGAAAGTCGGCTCGAAAGTCAGCCAGGTAATCATCGAACGTGAAGGTTTCCGGTTCACTCCAACGGATTTCGCTGAGCTCCAAAGCCTTATGGAAAGCGACTTCGGCTATGGCGGTCTCGGATTCAAACGACGCGTACCAGGCGCCTCGGTCCGGGCCGTTAAAGCGACTGCCCGAAGGATGGGCGTGAGTGAACGCCGCATTTACGATACGCGCGTAAGGAATCCCAAACAGAAGCTCGTGAATACTAATGCCGGGAAGCAGGTTTGCCTCTCCCAGCAATC
>DAOTAI010000235.1:0-7967 GCA_035593865.1 Acidobacteriota bacterium | reverse complement strand
ATAGAAGGGTGGGTTTCGAAGGAGGGCGCGTCAGCGCCCGGATGAAACCCACCGCGTTCGAGTGGCTGAGAGGAAGAGAGCGCTCACATGCGTAGGCTGCTACAACTCGCCACAAAACGGCGAGTCACTCAACCGCCGGGTTTCGATACGATTCGCCAAAAGACGGCGAATCACTCAACCACCAGCCTCGCCTCAACCTGCCGCTCGCAAGCCTGACCGTTGTGCTCGCAAGCTCCGCTCGTAGCGGCCGGTGCGAGTGTGCGTTGTCCTCTTTTTATAGACATGTGTATTTTCGCCAAACTCGAGAGTCGGACTCTGGAGAGTCCGGTCACAATAAAAGACTGGCAGTTAAGCTCCCACCCGCACTTGCCCTGACACGCCTGCCGACTCTACACTGATCCAATAGATCCTACCTATCTCGCTGATTTCAGGAGGCGCTGAATGTCTCTTCGTTTTTGTCAGTTTCACACAGAAGGAATTGCCCAGTTGTCGTACCTTGTCGGGGATACTCGTACCAGGACGTGCGCAATCTTCGATCCCCGACGAGACGTGGACATATACATCAAAACCGCGCGCGAACTGGGACTTGCCATCACCGACATCTTCGAGACACACATCCACGCGGATCTTGTCAGCGGAGCTCGCGAGCTGGCCGCCCGGCTCTGGAACAGGCCCCGACTTCGCCTGTCGAGTGAACGGGACACAAGCTACGGATTTGATTGTGAGCCGATCCAGGACGGCTTCAAACTCGAATTGGGAGAAACCTCCATCATCGCGCGGCACACACCTGGACATACCCCCGAACACATTTCCTATCTTCTGGTTGAGGAAGGTAGAGACATGCCCTGGGCGGTGCTTTCTGGGGATTGTCTTTTTGCGGATTCAGTCGGGAGGCCCGATCTGTTGAAAGGCATGACCGACAGGTTGTTGAAGGATCTGTTCGACAGTCTCACGCATTTCTACCTAGGGCTGGATGACGCGGTGATCGTTTACCCCGGGCACGGGAGCGGTTCGCCTTGCGGAGCAAACATCGCATCACGTTTATCAACGACTATAGGTTATGAGCGTCGTTTCAATCCCTTTCTGAACTGCAAAGGGTTCGAGGAGTTTCGTGCTTTGGTTACCGAGACCTTGCCCCCTATTCCCAACTACTACCCGGTAATGAAGAAGGTGAATCAAGCAGGTCCGGAAATCGTGGGGGAACTTCAGATAGCCGGGCTGAGCCCGGCTGAGTTCAAGCGGGAAATCGAGCGGGGGGAGGCCTTGCTGCTCGACACCCGTTCCATCCTGTCGTTTGGAGGAGGGCACATTCCGGGGGCGATCAATATCGGTGCCCGGCCAATCCTGTCAGTCTGGGCAGGCTGGTTGCTTCCTTCTGACAAACCGCTTCTGCTGGTGCTCGAGGACGACACGCAACTGTACGATGTGCTTCCCTTGTTGATTCGTACCGGTTACACGGCCTTCGCAGGTTATCTGGCAGGCGGAATGGCTGCCTGGATAGATGCCGGTTACGAGATAAAGCGGCTCAATCAGCTGTCCGTCCAGGAGGTCCGCAGCGGAGCAACAAACATGACTCTTTTGGATGTGAGGACCGAGGGCGAATGGATGAACGGTCATATCCCAGGGGCACTGCATATCCCTTTACCCGATCTCCAATCCAAGGCGAAACAGACGATTCCGAAAGGGCCGGTCGCGGTGTACTGCGGTAGCGGCTACCGGGCCAGCATCGCCGGCAGCATTCTGTTGAACGAAGGATACGAAGAGGTCTGGAATATCCCTGGCAGCTTCAGTGCTTGGAAGAACAACGATTACCCGATCGAGGGCGAAGCTGAAGCGTTGGCCGCCAAAGGATAAGAGCGAACACTCCCCTAAAACATCAGGAGGACCACGCCGAAGGAGGCGCGAAGATCCCATTCGTCTTCCATTCGGATCCGATCGAACGAAAAGGCCCGAAGGTAGACTCGAGAGTGTACTTGCAGGTCGAGGCCGCCTCCAAATCCAAAGGAAGACTCTCGGTAGGTTATCGGTACAAGATCGGTGCCGAGTTGGCAGTTGGAGCGGTGGTCAGTAACGCCGGCCAGCACGCGTCCAAACGGACGCAGCGACTTCACGGGGATGCGAACTTGCGGGCCAACGTGAAAATGCCGTACGTATGCCTGGCCGGTCCCTTCAGCGTGGCTGAAATCAGCGCCAAGTAAAAGAAAGCGGATAGGAGTGTAGCCAATTCCGAGATGGAAACCGTGCGCTGACCCGACACAGCAACGATCGCCCGTCGTCACGCGGCCATATCCGCCGAAGAATTCGACGCTTTTCTCCTCCTCGTCCGACTGGGCTTGGACCGGAAGGACCAGAAGCAACGAGACCGAAAGCGCGCACAAGAGCATTAAAGGCTTCATGCGCGCGGATCATAACACGGAATGAGCCGTTGCGAATGGGATTGATGTAAATAAAACTCTTACAAAAAAAACGGACTAACTCGATATTTAAGCGAAAAATAGCCGCAGTTAGAATCATATCCAGGGGATTAGCGTAGGGCTTGTCCACAAAAAAAGGTTAGAGAGGTGATTCCCATGTTGGAAATCATGAAGTACAAACAAACAATACAGGACGCCGTAAGTGAATGTGGAGATCGTTTTCAGTCAGTCTCCGAAGCCCAGAAGGGTAATGGCTGGACGAGATACCGCGTGGAGTATCAAAAGCCTTCGGGACGGCGGGAGCGCATTTTCATTTACCTTTTTGATAAATCGACAGAGGCTTCGGTGCGGGATGACGTGATACGAGGCATCCGATACCAGGAAGAGCTTTCCCAACAGATTGCTGCTTCGGTGGCTGAGACAGCTTAACCTGGGCTCGATCTCGACTGTTGTCAGGAAGTCGTTCCGACCTCCTCGGTAATAGCGTAAAGGAGTTCGTCGGGGCGGCCGTCCTGGCCAACATGGTAAATGCCATCCTCTGTCAATTGGACTGTTTGCCGGTTCCACTGCTGGTCTCGTATCTCATCCAGCAGGGTGTACTCCAAGTCCTCGGCTGTCCACGCCTTTCCGTTTCGATCGATCAGGACAGCGTCGGCATGAAGCCTCCTGAGTGCCGCAATTAAATCCATAGCTTGTATCTATCTTCCTCTGGGTAGGTGCCCATTCCTTGAAGAATGAGGCTTTATTTAATTTTACTCCTTCAAAAGTCTGCCCACCAAAGTCTGGTGAGCCTTGATTTGAATAACGGGCCTGCCGTGAGCAGTGCGGATTTCTCGCCACTGGGATCTCACAACCAATCGGCTTGCGATGGTGGACCCCTGTGATCTATGCTCAGGAGCAATCGCGGGTTGGCCGGGGAAACTATTACGGTTTTTCAGTCACTGATTGGGAGGAAGAGATGTCAAACGATCAACAATGGTATATGGCGATTGGTGGACGGCAAGTTGGCCCGGTACCGGAGGAAGAAATCGTTTCCAATTTCAGGAACGGACGCATTGATGCCAATACCCTTTTATTCACGGCGGGGATGACGAACTGGACTCCATTGCGGGAAGTTCCTCAATTCGCCGCACTTCTCGTTCAGGGAAGGGCCTCGTCACCTACCCCTGTCTATACGCCTCCGGTCTCGCAGGCCCAAGTGCAACCTGCCGGCAGGAGAGCGCACGAGATTGACTACAGGATTGTAGGCGAAGAGATGCAGTTTGTGGAGATCGAGCTGGATCCCGGCGAGAGTGCGATTGCTGAAGCAGGCAGCATGATGTACATGACCCAGGGAATTCAGTTGGAGACGATTTTCGGGGACGGCAGCGGACAGCAGCAATCCGGCATCATGGGTGCCCTATTGGGCGCAGGAAAGCGCATTCTGACGGGTGAGAGCCTTTTCATGACGCTGTTCACCAACCAGGGGCAGGGCAAGCAGAAGGTCGCGTTTGCGGCGCCTTACGCCGGCAAGATTCTGGTCATGGATTTGTCTCAACTGGGCGGGCAGCTGATTTGCCAGAAGGATGCCTTTCTTTGTGCGGCCAGAGGGGTATCGATCGGTATTGCTTTCCAGAGAAAGATTGGAGTTGGACTTTTCGGCGGTGAGGGATTCATCATGCAGCGCCTAGAAGGAGACGGGATCTGTTTCGTCCACGCGGGCGGCACCATACACAGCTTAGAGCTCCAGCCAGGTGAGACGCTTCGAGTGGATACAGGTTGCCTGGTGGCGTTGCAGCCGTCGGTCTCGTATGACATCCAGTTTGTCGGGAAGATTAAGACGGCCCTATTTGGTGGAGAAGGCCTTTTCTTTGCCACCCTCACCGGGCCCGGCAAAGTCTGGTTGCAGTCGCTCCCGCTGAGCCGGCTGGCTGATCGTATCTACAAGGCTGCCCCGGCGGCCGGCGGGTCCCGGAAGGGTGAAGGCTCAGTCCTTGATCACGCCTTCGGCCTCGGGAATCTGATTGACGGCAGGTAGCCCGGTGTTCCCGGCCGTCCCTTCCCTCCGTTTGCCGCGCAAGGTACATTGGAATCAGAATGGCAAAAGCGGACGAGAAGAGGGAAGGTCGTCTCGTCATCGTGTCCAACCGACTGCCTGTCGTGCTCAAGAAGCGGGGAGGCAATTGGAACGTCGAGCCAGGATCCGGAGGCCTGATAACCGCGCTTGTTCCTGTACTCCGTGACCGCGGGGGACTCTGGATCGGCTGGCCCGGGCTGACTGCACAACAGGCGGGCACAGGTTTCGAACAGACACTTGCAGAGGCAAGCCGGAACACAGGCTACCGTCTCGTCTCCGTTTTGTTGACTGAACAGGAAAAGGAAGGCTTTTACCTGGGCTTCTCGAACGAGATCGTTTGGCCCCTTTTCCATGACCTCCAGTTACTCTGCAATTTTGATCCGGCTTATTGGCGGACCTACCGCAACGTCAACCAGAAATTCGCTGATGCTATCGCCGCCAATTGCCGTGACAAAGATTTCATATGGGTTCATGACTACCACCTGATGATCGTGTCGCGGTACTTGCGCGATCGTGGAATTCAGGCGTCGGTTGCCTTCTTTCTTCACACGCCGTTCCCGCCTCTTGATGTCTTTCTGAAACTTCCTTGGCGGGATCAGATTCTGCGCGGCCTGCTCAGTTATGGTCTGGTGGGACTCCAGACGCTGCGAGATCGACGCAATTTCCTTCAATGCGTCGAGAACCTGGTCCCGGATGCCGGGATCGAGGGAAACGGAGACGTGGTTAATATCCAATTTCCGGAACGAACTGTCCAAGTCGGCGTATTCCCGATCAGTATTGACTTCGACGATTTCGCAAAAAGGGCGTCGAGCCGCGCCGTGGAGAGGCGAGTTAAGATCATCCAGGATAATCTTGCGAATCGAAAAATCGCGCTCGGAGTCGATCGCCTGGACTACACCAAAGGCATCCCCTACCGTCTGCGCAGTTTTCAGAATGCTCTCGACCGGTATCCCGACCTTCGAGGCGCGCTTAGCCTGGTCCAAATCATTGTCCCCAGCCGGGAGAACATCCCCAGGTACAGCGAACTGAAGACCGAAATCGATCAGTTGGTTGGCGAGATCAACGGGAAGTACACTGAATCGGGCTGGATACCGGTCCATTACCTCTTTCGCAGCCTGACTGGGACGGAATTGCTAGCCTATTATCGTGCCTCGGAAATTGCCTTGATCACACCGCTCAAAGACGGAATGAACCTGGTTGCCAAGGAATACTGCGCCGCGACGACCGATGACGACGGCATTCTTATTCTGAGCGAATTTGCCGGGGCCGCTGCTCAAATGAAAGAAGACGCATTTCTTGTCAATCCTTACGATATTGAAGGTGTCGCAGACGCCATCCACGAAGCTTGTGTGATGAACGAACAGGAGAAGCGACGAAGGATGAAGAACCTGCGGCGGGGCATAAAAGAGCAAAACATTTACACCTGGGTTGAGAGTGTGCTTCGCGCCGGAATGTCCAAGGAACTGAGGAAGGTCGCCGTGCTCCAGGATTATCTGCCGCAGATTGTAATCAGGTAAGTCGGTCATATGACCGGTAACAGGAGGTTAGCGATGATAGCCATCAGCACCGGTAAGATGCGAGGCATAGATGCCGTGGCGGATCAAAAAGGAGTTATTCGCGCGGCGGCCATGGACCAGCGAGGCTCCTTGCGGAAATCGATCGCCAAAGCCAAGAACATAGACCCGGATTCCATTACAGCTGAGATGATGAGCGAATTTAAGACTGCCGTCATCGACGTTCTGTCGCCGCATGCGAGCGGCGTGCTCCTGGACCCGGAATACGGTTTGGAAGCGGCCAAGACCCGAGCGAAGGGGGTAGGTCTGCTTCTGGCCTACGAACAGTCGGGTTACGACAACACGCAACCTGGTCGTATTCCGGTTCTTCTCCCCGATTGGACGGTGCGCAAGCTGATAGATGCAGGCGCTGATTGCATCAAAATCCTTCTCTATTACACACCCTTTGAAGAAGCATCAATAAACGAGCTGAAACACGCGTGGGTGGAACGGATTGGTGCTGAGTGCGCTTTTCACGACGTTCCGTTCTTCCTCGAATTCGTTGGCTACGACCCCCAGGGAGATGGCAAGAGCATCGAGTACGCACGCCGCAAGCCGGAAATCGTTACCAGGAGCATGGCGGAGTTCTCCAAGGACTTTTACTATGTTGACGTCCTGAAGGTGGAGATTCCAGTGGACCTTCAATATACGAAAGGTACGAGATCATTCAAGGGAGGAGAAGCGGCTTATTCCAGGGACGAGGCGAAAGAGCTTTATCGAAAGGCAGCCGAGGCCGCTAAACGGCCCTTTATTTACTTGAGTGCGGGGGTCAGTAACGCCCAGTTCCTGGAAAGCATCGAGCTGGCCCTGGAAGCCGGCGTTAATTTCTCCGGCGTGTTGTGTGGCCGGGCCACTTGGAAAGACGGAATCCCCATCTACGCTCAGAAAGGAGTCAGCGCCTTACGCGACTGGCTTTCAGACGAGGGCGTGCGCAACATTGAAGCGTTGAACCAGCTCTTAAAAGACGCGCATTCCTGGAAGGAAACCGGCGTCAGCGCTTGATGAGAGCTGTGAGAGAACCCGCCGGGTTTTATCCGCGTAATCCGTGCTATCCGTACCATCCGTGGCTGGTACCCGCGGATAGGGCGGATAGCACGGATTACGCGGATGTATTTGGATTACGCGGATAAACCCGCCGATTCTTTCTCACACAGTCTCACCGCTTAAGAATTTGATTCCGCTGAAAAATCCTTTTCCGCGGCTGACTCGTCCAGGCGTTCGAGGATCTCGCGGGCGCGTTCGGCGTCCTCCGGGCGCACTTGGATCTGAACTTGGCCGGCCATAGTGTTAAAACCGGCGCCCAGGCGACCGGCGCCGAAAAGATCCTGAATCCCTTCGTCCTTGGCGAAGAATTCGATACCTTCTGCTTCGAGGATGGATTTGGCGACAAGAAGATCCGCCGGATCTCCTGTGTCAAAGACAGTCACCAGTTCCAGCTCCGGTTCCGGTTTCTCCTCTTGCAGCGATTCGACGAGGGGAACCTGGCAGTCGGCGCAAACGGTGTAGCCTTCCCGGTATTCCGCCTTGCAATTTGGACAAATCATTCGTTTCTCCTGAATGTTAACTCGTTTCCAGCTTACACCCCGGTCGGGGATTGGAAAAGGTCGGCACGGATTACGACCCGGATGGAAGGCGACGCACCTCAGTCGGCGCTGTACGTTACTTCCAGCCGACTCACTCGGATTGCGGAGGCCAGAATGATCAGAATTGTCAGTCCGGCAAAACCTGGGACGGAGACCCAGGCCGAAGTCGGTTCGCTGATGATTGCCAGCGGACCGGGCGGAAGGGGGACGGGGCACAGGGACTGGAGATAGTGCACTATGCTGATCTTCTGCAGAAATGACGGCAGAACGAAGTTGATCGTCTCCCACCCCAGCAAAGCACCTGCCGGGAAAATAGGGTTGCGGAAATAGAGACCAATCAACAGGAACACCGCTCCATAGC
>DAOTAI010000234.1:0-7972 GCA_035593865.1 Acidobacteriota bacterium | reverse complement strand
TAAAGTGGGGAATTTTGTTGGCCAAAAAGTGGGGATTGTTGTTGGCCGGTCACAAATTCACCCCACTTCTCGTCGAACCCTGCACATGTCTCCAGTGACACGTCTGGCAGAAGCGGTACGCGCCGGAATGTCGAAATGGGTGTCGAAATGGGGACGCTGGCTAAGATCGGAGACTGCAAGATCAGGCATAGCAACAACTTATGGCGATGATGGCATTCACGACGCGTCGGTTTTGCCACATGAGCTTTTAACTGCCCGCCTGAACGCGGGACTGAAAACGGGCCCGATCGAGAGTTCGTAGTACCGGCTTTAGCCGGGCAGTTTAAATCGTTCATACGGCTCCAACTGACCGCTGGGCAACTGCCCGGCTAAAGCCGGTACTACGAACAGAGGGTGCCTCCTGCGCGTTCTGACGCTCGAGCCGGGGAGACTTGGGAGTTCCTTCAAATGTCGAAATGGAATGTCGAAATGGGGACCAATGTCGAAATAGGGACGCTGGCTAAAATCCTGGACGCCAAGTGGCTCGGGTACAATGGTTTACGGGAAAAATCACGTTCAGGACAAATTCATTTTTGAAAAGCCAGACCGATTAGGGACAGTCCCTTTCCGCCTTTTGCCAAGCGGGCACGGTGCCGGACTCTGGAGCTGGAGAGTCCGGCCACAATAGATAGAAGACAAGACATTCAACGAACGGCTGTTGGCAGGCTCCGTTTCGGCGGGTTTGTTACCTCGCCTGCACTGTGAAAACCCTCTGACTCCGAATTGTCTTACCGACGCTGTCTTTTAGCTCGGCTTGAAGAAGGTACTCCCCGGGTTCTTTCGGAAACTCGACCGCGAAGACCGGCACGTTACGTCCCAAGCCCTTTACCAGGCAACGGCTTGCCCGGGACCAGATCTCCTCGCCGTCCTTGAGGATGCTGACGCGCACGTCTCCCTGCCAAGGCTCGTAAAGGTCGTTGATGAGAAATACCTTGGTATCGTGCAAGCTGCCTGGCGCCACTTCCTCGAACCAGAAATCGAGCATGAGGCCCAGCGGGTTAAAGGCTTGCTTGACGAAGGTTTCAAAGTAGGGTTCAAACGTGAGGCTCTCAAGATCCACAAAGTGATCGCTGGTGGCTCCGCCTTCCGGCCGGGGTTTGTCCCCTGGACGGGAATAGCCCAGCCCGCAAAAATGCAGCACACCGGCACATTCTCGGTGAGCTCTCCAGAACTCGGTCAATGCCGCCAGGTAGCGGGCGTAAAGCTGGCGCCGCTCGTCGACCGTGGAGTTCGGCCCGAGAAGGCTTTCGTACACCTTGTCTGTCAGGCAGGTCGGGTTGCCGTCCCGGGTGAGCCATAGCCAGGCGTATTCGTTAATGATAATAGCTGTCGAACGCTTCTTTTGCGGTTCCTGCAGCCGAGGCACGCCCGAGATCCCGCTCATTTCACTTATTTTGAAAGGCTTTTCATCATTCCAGGCTCGGATAAACAGGTAAGGATGAGCCTCTACGCAATCGGTGTCGGCCTGCGGTTCGGCCCAACCGTTCTCCCACGGTCGGTTCGACAGGTCCACATTGCGCACGGCTCGCACGGCTTTCCCTGTCTCCTCGGTGAAGCTTTCGTTTTGAGCGTCCCAAATCACGACCGAGGGATGGTTCCAGCGCTCTCTCATCCATTCGATATATTCAGGAATGATCCGTTCTGCCTTCGGATTTTCGGGCGCCTCGCCGAGCAACCAGATAGGAAACTCATCTTGAATCAGGAACCCTTCCTCGTCCGCGATGTCGTACCACATTTCCGGTGGGAAGCCGATGCAGTATCTGAGGCTGTTCCAATTCATCGTTTTGAACTTCCTGTGGAGGCGACGAACCCACTCCTCACGCCATGGTCGATCTTTTCGCTCGGCGTCCTCGAAGAACCTGAAAATCGTCACATTACTTCCCCGCAGGTAATAAGGCTTGCCGTTTAAAATCGCTCGTTTGGTACGCGGGTCAAAAGTGAAGGAACGAACCCCGAAGCGCACGCGGGCGGCGTCACTACCCGTTGTAAGATGCAGCTCGTAGAGGTAGGGGGCCTCCGGAGTCCACAGCCGGCAGTTTTCGATGGGGATTGTCAAATCGACTTTCGATATTGAGTCTGCTCGGGTTTGAACTTGTGCGCCTCCCGATCCGACGACAGCCGCGCTTGCGACCTCTGAAATCACCGCCCGAACATCCGCGGCACTTCCTTCTCGTGAGCCCCGGATCTCAGCTTGAATTCGGACTGTGCCGGCGTCGACGTCTGGAGCGACCTGGATATTGTTAATGTAGGGAGCGCCAGTCAGGATCAGGTCGACCGAATCGTAAATACCCGGAATGAAAAGGTATTTTTCGAAGTCCCAGCCGGTTGGCATTCCGTCGGGCAAAACCTCGCGATCCGCTCCTATCCGAATGATCAGCTCATTCGGCTGTTTTCGTCCTTTGAGCGCTTTTTTGAGATCGAAATATCCGGGTGTGAAGCAGGGAAGATGTTCTCCGATCAGCTGGCCGTTCAGCCACACCTTGGTCCCGTACCGGGCTTTGTGGACTTTCAGCAGCGCCACGTCGGGAACATCGCCGTCGATCGTAAAGGTACGACGATACCAGAAGGCGCGTCGCAGGGAGCTTCGTTTGCCAACCTCTTCAAACGGGGGTGTCGCCATGTCAGCTAGCCCTGGGACAGGAACGGTGCGTGAGTAGGTCGTGGGAGGAACATCACCGAGGTCACCCTGTTCCATCTCCCACTGTCCGTCAAGCCTGACCAGTTGGCGGGGAGGGGAGGGCTTCATAGAGGCCAGCACGCCTGCAGTTGATCCGAAGGTGATACAAGACAAAAGCCCGGCCAGCAGAATTGCTCTTGAACCCCACATGGTGTCGCTCCTTGGATGGAATCCTCACTCGGCTTATTCTGTATCTTCGACATCATCGTCCGGCTGTTGCTTGCGCGATTCGGCAACCAGCTCTCTAGCCTTGTCAAGCTGACTGGCGAGCACCCGAATCCGAATCTCACCGAGCCCGTTGATCGTAAAAGGATAGACCGACCGAGGCACCTGGGTGACCAGCAGGCAATGGATACCTGCTTCATCCAAGATTGTCCGGATAAGGTTTGCCTCGACGTCGTTGTAAACCACGGTCAACAGGACCGTCTCTTCGTCGTTCGTTTTGCTGGCTGGCGCCATCGGTTCTCCTCTAGTCGAAGGCATCATACCAGACTTGCGCGCTTTCTTTGTTCCTGTGAAACTTCGGCCTTACAATGAAAGTATATAAAGGGTAGTAATTCTCCACCGAACGAAAGGGTCAACATGCGACGCCTGGTTTTTGCGGTCGGTTTTTTCTTCCTCACCTTCCTGTGCCTCGCCCAGACTTCGGACTGGTTCTCCCGCGGGCGAAGAGGGTGGGGCTATGAAGCTCGCATGCAGGAAGCCCCGGAAGTTGGACCGCCTACGAACGAATACACCTTTGCTCGTCTGGTTTACTCGGGCGGGCGCGGATGGCATTACGATAGTTGGACCACCGATGCTCCGAAGGCTGATATCACATTCGTTGCTGGAATTAAGCGCCTGACAAATCTTGATGTCCGGGAATCGCCTTTTTTCATACCTCTGACCTCGGAGGAGATTTTCAAATACCCCTTTCTGTATGCCGTCGAAGTCGGTTATCTCCAGTTATCGGATGAGGAGGCGGACACTCTTCGCGAGTACCTGACGCGGGGTGGTTTCCTGGTTGTCGATGACTTTCACGGCAGTTACGAATGGGCGAATTTTGAAGAACAGCTGCGAAAGGTATTTCCGAACTGCAAGATCGAGGACTTGCCTCTCTCTCACCCGGTGTTCCATTGCTTTTTCGATGTTAAGGAACTCATACAGGTCCCCGGCATTCAATATCTTTATTCCGGCCGACCATACGAGAAAGATGGTTTTGTCCCCCATTTCCGTGGAGTCTTTGACGACACTGGGCGCCTGATGGTCATGATCAATTTCAACTCGGACATAGGCGACGCCTGGGAATGGGCGGATTACCCGCCCTATCCCGAGAAGTGGTCATCCACGGCGTATCGTTTGGGAATCAATTACATCATCTACGCGATGACGCACTGACGGTTACTCCGTCATCGGACGTCGGTTGCCGAATATCGGTTGCGAATGACGGGTCGCCCTTTGCGACTCGAAGTTCGTTGACTGAACAACGAGCAGGGACCGCCGCCGGTCAGAAGCCGATAACGGTTAACAACGAACAGTAGGTAACCGGCAACGAGGCAAACCGGTAACGCACTATGGCGACTGTTTTTGAATTTCTCTTTAAGTACAAGATGTTCCTCTTTGAAAAGGGGAAAATCGTGCTGGAAAGCCCGGTGCCCGCTTGGCTGATTCCGGGCGTGGCAGTTGTCCTGGCGCTAGGCGTTTACTGGTTGAGTCGGACTCGCAGAGGAAGCGTTCTCGAAGTCTTCGATCCCACCGCTGCCCAGCCTCGTCATACGCCGCTTTGGGTGCCGGTCCTGCTTCGATCCGCCGTGCTCGCCGCCATTCTGTTCATGCTGCTCCAACCGACGCTGGTGGTTTCAACCCTCTCGCCCCGCGAGAATATCGTGGCCGTACTGGTCGATGATTCGAAGAGCATGACGCTTCGTGATGTCGGAGAAGGGACCCGGCTGGATGCGGTTAAACGCCTTCTTTCTGCCGAGGAACGGGGATTTCTGGAGGCTCTCGAACAACGTTTTCAGACTCGTCTTTTCAGTTTCGCCGGGGAGAACCACCCGTTGAAATCGGCTGCCGATCTGAAAGCTGAAGGAAAAAGAACCAGTGTCGAGGCGGCGCTCCAGGGTGTCTTGCGGGAGTTCTCTTCGGCCCCCCTGGTCTCGGTCGTCTTGATTTCGGATGGCGCCGACAACTCGTCGGCGAATCTGGGAAGTGTGCTCGATGAGTACCGAAGCCAAAAAGTGACGATTAGCTCGGTCGGCGTCGGGCAGACGAGCATTGATCGGGATATTGAAATTGTGCAGGCGAGCGCGCCCGGGACTGTTCTGCCCGACTCGGTTACCCAGGCGGTTGTCTCCCTGAAAAGCACGGGGTTCGGGGGCCGCGAGGTGCGGGTGGAAGTCCGAGAGTCTGGCAAGCTGGTCAACGCGAAACAGGTGCGACTCGAAGGTGGAGACGAACCTCAAGTTGTAGATCTAGACATGATACCGAAGGGGAGAGGCGTTAAGTCGTACACGATTTCAGTCGTGCCCCAGGACGGAGAGGCGATCACAGTTAACAACACGCAGCGACTCCTGCTCAACGTCGAGGATACACAGCCGAAGATCCTCTACCTTGAAGGAACGCCGCGCTGGGAGTTCAAGTTTATCCGCCAGGCGTTGCAGAAAGATAGAAACCTGCAGCTCGTGACGCTTCTTCGGACTTCAGGGAACAAGTTTTATCGGCAAGGGGTTGAGAGCGAAGACAACCTGGCATCAGGGTTTCCAGCCAGTCGCGAGGAGCTTTTCCAGTACAAAGCACTCATAATCGGCAGTATCGAGGCTTCCTTTTTCACCAAGGATCAGGCGCAGATGATCGCTGATTTCGTGAGTCAGCGAGGAGGCGGTTTCATGATGCTGGGCGGTAAATCCTCGTTTGATGCGGGGAATTACCGGGATACGGTGATTGCCGACCTCCTCCCCGTCGTGCTCGGTGACCGGCAACCCGACAGCTCCTACACCCCCGAGCCAACCAAGCTCGAACTGACTTCCTACGGACAGAATCATCCCATCACCCGTTTGGATACTGATGAGACGCAAAACGCGAGTCGCTGGAACTCTCTCCCGGAAATCGGCAATTTCAACTGGATATCGCGGACCAAGCCGGGAGCGACGGTCCTGGCGCGCGGAAAAGGTTCAAAAGGGCCCATTTTGCTTGCTGCTCAGCGTTTCGGGCGAGGACGTGCGCTCGCCTTCACGGGTGACAGTTCGTGGCGCTGGCGCATGGAGATGCCAAGCACCGACAATTCACACCATATTTTCTGGCGGCAGACGATGCGCTGGCTCGTCAGCTCCGCGCCTGATCAAGTCAGTCTGGATCTGGGTGACGGCGTCTACCATGAGGGGGATGCCGTACGCGTCGGAATTGACGTAAACGACCCGGCTTTTCGGGGAATCAATGACGCTGATGTAAACGTTTCGATTTTGTCACCCAGCGGAAAGACGAGCGCCTTTCCTGTTAAGTGGTCGGGGCAGAAGGACGGACTTTACCTGGGCGCCTTCCGGCCCGAGGAGAAGGGAGTCTACGAAGTCAAGGCGATCGCCACTGGTCGTGACGGCGGACAGATCGGCGAAGCGCGCCAATATCTGGTGGTGGGAGACTCCAATCAGGAGTTCTTCGGGGCGGGTCAGAATCAGAACCTGCTTACCCATGTCGCTTCCCAGACCGGCGGCAAATATTACACCTTAAGCGAGGCGCGGCAGATACCTGAAGAGTTGGTTTACCAGGAGCGGCCGAATTCCGTGCCGCAATATCTGTCTCTTTGGGACATGCCGATCCTGTTCCTGATCATCTGTGGCGGCCTGACGGCCGAGTGGCTGCTGCGCCGAAGAGGAGGGTTGGCGTGAAAAAGCTCGTATTTCCCTGCTTGCTGACGCTATTCCTCAGTGTTCCAGTGTGGGCCCAGTCGACTCATGCCTTGATCGTGACTAGCGCGTCTGGAGACGAGCAATTCAAGCAGCAGTTCTGGGACTGGAGCAGCCGATTGTATCGCGCGCTTACCGAACGTATGGAGGTGCCGGCGGACCAGGTTATCTTCCTTTTCGAAGACCCGACACAAGATTCCTCAATAGTTAACGGCAAGTCGACGAAGGCCGA
This sequence comes from Acidobacteriota bacterium, assembly GCA_035593865.1. GTDB lineage: Bacteria > Acidobacteriota > UBA6911 > RPQK01 > RPQK01 > RPQK01. The sequence goes on along the minus strand of DAOTAI010000234.1, from coordinate 1,146 downwards.
GTTACTCGAAGCGGCAAAACGGTTGGCGACGCGGGTGACGGAAGGGGACATCCTGCTGATCGCACTGCTGGGTCATGGCAGCCACGACGGCAAAAACTATAAGTTCAACCTGATCGGGCCTGATGTGACCGATGGCGAACTGGAAGAGCTTCTCCGAGAATTCTCGAGACAGCAAGTAGTGCTGGTCACTGCGACCCCTTCGAGCGGCGGATTGACAAAGACCTTGGCAGGAAAGAATCGAGTGATCATTGCCGCCACCAAGAGCGAGTGGGAGAACAACCAGACGGTATTCGGAGGGTTCTTCGTCGAAGCGCTTGAAAACACGGCGGCCGACACAGACAAGAACGGACGGCTCTCTGTGCTGGAAGCGTACTTGTATGCACAAAAGAAAGTCGCGCAGTATTACGAGGAGCGCCAGAAGCTGGCTACGGAACATCCCCTGCTGGAGGATGACGGCAATGGGCAAGGCTCGGCCATTCCATCGCCGAAGACCGGTGACGGCCTGCTTGCTGCCACGCTATCCTTGACTCGTCCCTCGGCGGGCACATCCGCTTCCTCGTCATCATCACCGGCCGACAAGCAGTTGCAGGCATTGCTAGCCACGAAAAGAAAGCTCGAATCCGACATTCAAGCCTTGAAGTACAAGAAGCCTTCCATGGAAGAAGCCGAGTACCAAAAGGATTTGGAACGGCTGCTCCTCGAACTGGCCCGAACCGATCGTCAAATAAGGAGTCTGTCTGAATGAAGAACTGGCGATCAATCGGCGCTTTTCGACTGCTCTTGCCGTTTACGGCCGTTCTCATTGTCTTGGTTGTGGCTCTTGGTTCCAGGCAAGTCGGGAGTTCATTTGAAATCGAAGCAGCCAACAAGGAACAGCAGGCCAAGGGAAGGTACTCAGAGACCCTGTCAAAAGCCGAATCAGCTGCCGAAGCTGCAGGCAGCAGCAAGGAAGCGAAGCTTGAGTTCCTGAGACTGCTTTTAATTACGGGGAAATACGCCCAGGCAGAGGAGGTTGCATCAAACTACTTCAAGTCGACTTCCGCGCCGGAGTTTGCCCTGATGCTCGGTAAAGCCCAGCGGGCGCAAGGCCGGTACTCTGAGGCGGAAGCAGCGTTGCGCAAAGCGTTGACACGCTCTGACAGTCAG
>DAOTAI010000233.1:0-7987 GCA_035593865.1 Acidobacteriota bacterium | reverse complement strand
ACCCGAACCTATCGCCAGGCGGTGAAGCCGAAAGACTTCGAGCGTCTGACGCGCCTCTGGAAACTGCGCGATTTTGCCGGCAAAGAGGACTGGGAAACACAGGCCGCTAACGACCAGGTGACCGTTATCGGAACCGTGAGAACCAAGTCGGGAGATCCTGTTCCGCTGCGCATACAACTCCTCAAAGAAGATGGAGACTGGAAGATTGCTTCTTTCGAGGGACCGCCGCCCCCGCAGACCCGCTATATTACGCTGCGCGGCCTCTCGAGCTGGCGGCACAGCCGTGATCGAAGAGACAACCCGCCCTCGCCACCTCTTCCATCTCAGGAGGAAATCGTGCACCTGGTTTGCAGCACCCTGCTCGAGCTTGACAAGGCTCTGGATACGGGGGACTTCAACGATTTCCATGCCAGCGTTTCGGACGAATGGAAGGAGCACGTTCCGGTAGCAATGTTCGAACGGGCGCTAAGCCCCCTCGGCGAGCACAATCTGGACATTGGAAAAGTGGCCTCGGCGCAGCCGGAATTTTCGCGTCCTGTCGAGATCCGGTCTGACGGAATGTTGATCGCAGAGGGAAAATTCATGCTGCTGCCTCACGTCCTCGACTTCTGGCTGCATTATCAGCATGAAAACGACAGGCAGTGGAAGTTAACGAGTGTAAGGGTGGGATGGCGAAATCCCAGTGTCGACGAAACGGATCCCGAAAGCCTGGAACCCTGACCTGGGGCTGGTCAAGCGTGCAATCCACCCGGCAAAAGGTGTGAAAAACGACGTGCCTAATCCGCGTAATCCGCGTGATCCGTGTCATCCGCGGGTTTGGTACCCGCGGATAGCTCGGAAGCGACGGATTACGCGGATAGGCGCCGACTTTTTTCATGACGTCTGAAGGATCCCGCTAGCCGAATGATCTGCTTGTGAAGGTCCGCCTCTTCGAATAAACTTCCCTGCTTCGGAGGTGACATGAGGAGACTGATCGTTCTGCCTTTGATAGTCCTGCTGACAATGATCATGTTCGATATCGCGGCTGCGGCATCGGTGCGACAGCTGGCCGAGGATCTTTCCCACCAGGGCCGTGAACTGGCCGACAACGTCTACCGCGACTTTACCCGGCGGAGTCGGGGAGACAGACCGGACGTAGAGATTGTTTATGGCGCCCGTCAATTCAGCGCCAGTGCGGATCTTTTCCTGCGTATGGTCCGCGACAATCGGCCCGCTTCAGAGCTGCGCGACTCGCTCTCAGTCCTCCGAAACGAACTCGGCCGTATGGACCGATACATGTTCGGCCAATCAGAGCGACGGCGCATGTTCAATCTGATTCGCGAACTGGGAGAAGAGCTGCGCCTGGAGGATAGAGGACGGTTTGGCCCACCCGACAGAGGGCGGTTTGGCCGGACATCGGGGCGAATGCGCTGGTCCGGAACGGTAGACGAAGAAATCGTGATCACGATTCGCGGGTCGAGTGCCTCCACCCGGGTGCTAAGGGGAAGGAATATCCAGGGCGAGCACTATAGCTTTGAATCGCCGCTTCCTCCACGGGAGGTGAGCATCAGCCTGAATAAACATGATGGCCGTGGATCTGTCGAGATCCTCGAGCGGCCGTCCCGGCACAACAATTACTCCGCTGTAGTCCGGATCCGAGACGAGAAGGGCGGAGCCGATCGGTACGAGTTCGAGCTGAGCTGGTGACTCGGAAACGGCGCGTCTTTTCAGGGAATCAGGACCGGATCGGGTGCTCGTAATTGTTCGCTTGGAGCAGTCCCGCCCAGCTATAATTTTCGGATCACAGATCCACTAGAAAGGACTCATGATGGGCCCTGCAAACGATTGCGCACCCGAGTCTCTTGACCGCCGTCACTCCATAAGTTGGACCGGACTGTTTTACCTCCTGGTGGTCTATGTTGTCTGGGGGAGCACCTATCTGGCAATACGTGTGGCGGTTCGCGAGGGATCGGGATTCCCGCCATTCATGATGGGGGCATCTCGAGTGATAGTCGCCGGAGTGGTCCTGCTTCTCTGGAGCAAGATGCGCGGGCAGCGGGTAATGCCAACCCGCCGGGAGTTCCTCGTTCTGGCAGCCTCGGGCATATTGCTTTGGACGGGGGGCAACGGTCTGGTTATCTGGGCCGAACAGAGGATTCATTCCGCCTACGCTGCCCTGCTCGTCAGTTCTACTCCGATTTGGGCCGCTATCGTCGAAAGCCTGGTCGATAGAAAGCTCCCTTCGGCGCTTCTTGTATTCTCGCTGATCGTCGGCTTTTGCGGCGCCGGTCTTTTGAGCGCACCGATTTTGATGGCCGGAACAACGGCCGACGCCTTATCGGTGGTCGCCTTACTGCTTGCTTCGTTAAGTTGGAGCGCGGGATCAATCCTGCAAAATCGTAATCCCGTAGAGCTGGGAGCAAGAACCAGCTCGGGCTTTCAACATCTCGCCGGGAGTCTCGGATTTTTTGTTCTGATTCTTCTCACAAAAGAACCCGTACCGAACCCGAAGCCGGAAGCCTGGTGGGCCTGGGGTTATTTGGTGGTATTCGGCTCCATTCTGGCCTTTACGTCGTTCGTTCTCGCGCTGCGAATGCTTCCGACCGGGATCGTTTTCACTTACGGCTATGTGAACCCGTTGATTGCCGTTCTCCTTGGGTGGCTGATTCTGAGCGAGCCTATCACCGCCTGGACTATGGGCGGCGCCGCATTGATTTTGCTTGGTGTCGCGGGAGTATTCCGGGATAGAATGGCCCGCCGTCAGCAGCCAACCCCTCGAGGACAAAAGAGCCAGAACTAGCTCGACTTGCTGCTTACGGTGTAACAATGTCAATACTCTCGGCTGCCTTTCTGCTCTTCCTGGTCATGGATCCCGTTGGGAACGTGCCGCTCTTCCTGGCTGCGCTTAAAGATGTCGACCCGTTAAGAAGAAGGCGCGTCGTCCTCCGGGAATTGCTCATCGCCCTGCTGGTGCTGGTCTTTTTCCTCTTCTTTGGGAAGAAGCTGCTGGCGCTGCTCCAGATATCTGAGCCGGCGCTCAGCATTGCCGGAGCGATAATTCTCTTCTTGATCGCGGTCCGGATGATTTTTTCGATTGAGGAAGAGAGCCGCAACCCTGCCGGCGAGCCGTTCATCGTACCGCTGGCTGTGCCGCTGGTAGCGGGACCGTCCGCAATGACGACCGTGCTTCTTTTCACAACCCGTCAGCCCGATTTCTGGGCCCACAGTCTGCTGGCTCTTATCCTGGCATGGACCGCCTCGGCAATAATCCTGCTCGGCGCCAGCACTCTTGCCTATTACCTCGGCGAACGCGTCTTGCTGGCGTCTGAACGTTTGATGGGCATGCTCCTGACAGTCATTGCCGTAGAAATGTTCTTGTCCGGTTTGAAAAGGTTCTGGGGAGGATAGCCATCATATCCGGATAAAGATCCGGTTCTTGAAAAGCGCGTAACAAAGACCCCAGAGCCCAATCCATACCACAGCGCCGGTGACGAGCGCCGCCCAGCTTTCACCCGCCCAGCCGAACACGCCATACGTAAAAGGCTTGACGATGCGGTGGAACCACTCCCCTCCCCCGGTGTTGGTAAATAGGTAGATAAAGAGCGGATTCATTCCGACGATGCTGAAGAACCAAACCGAGAAACGCACCTTCTTAATGTCGATCAGCCAGTAACAGAACGCCAGGACCAGGAGACACCAGCCACCCGTTACAATGACAAAGGAGGTCGTGCAGATTCTCTTGATAATTGGCGTAATCGGATCGAGACCGTAGCCCGCAGCCAGTCCAATTAGGGCCGCACCGGCCAAGATCGCCACTTTCCGCATGGGAGGGCGCGAACTCTGTAGAAGCTGGCCAGCCAGCACTCCCCACATGGTATGTGCGGTAGTCGGCACTGCATTAAACGCCACCCAGTGGCCACGCGACAGTTTTCCCATCAACAGATAATCCACCCAGGATCCAAAGTTCTGATCTGGTGTGAAGGGCTGGTCAAATCCCGGGACGGCCCATAAGCGGTAAAGCATTTCAGTCAGAACAAGCAGCCCAAAAGTAAAAGAAATCTGGACGACCGCCCTTTGGCGCATCATGAGAAAAGCCACCAGAAATGTGAAAGACAGCTGCGCCAGCACATTCCACAGTTCAAAAGTGATACGCCCAGGCCCTATGCAGTGCAGAGCCCAGCCGAAAAACAACAAAAGACCGGACCGTCTGAGGGTATGCTGGAAAGTTTGTCCCCAGCTGTCGCCCCGAGCCCAGCGGCGACCGAAGGAAAACGGCATCGCCACGCCCACAATGAACATGAAGAAAGGCTGAACGAGATCCCAGAAGCGCAGACCATTCCAGGGATGGTGACTAAACTGGGTCCCGATCACGCCCAGCCAGGTGTCGTTAAAACCCGGCGAATTCAGAATCTCGTAAAGATGCGTTGCTTCACCAATCAAAAGGAACATCGTGAAGCCCCGGAAAAAGTCGAGCGAAAGCAAACGCCCTTCAGGCAAGCTCCTTGGGCCGGCTAGCTCAGCCTTTCCCTGCCTTGTTGTCACCTGGGCTGACTGTGCCACTGTCGTCTCCTTTCCTTCGAAAGCTTGGAGCATACACCTTTATTGTCTTGAACTGGAATCCTCAACCCCGGCTCAGGGCTAATCTGACGTCCCCGCGCTCGCTTGCCTCGCCTTGATCGAATACTCGTGGGCGCCGATGTCGTGTGCCGCCCCGGCAGGCAGACGATTGCCGTGGAAGTCCCAGGCTCCGACTTCTAATCCAAAGAGTCGTTTCAGGTCCAGTCCCGAGTCGATGGCCGGCGAATCAGGCAATAGTTGATACTCAGTAAGCTCGGCCAGGCCTTCCGGGCTGCTCAGGAGGCCGCAGCCGTTCTTTTTCAGCAAGGGGTCAACATATTTCCCCACGATCTTTCCGTCGACCATCTCCTGGCCGGTCGCCCTCGCCCAAGCGTCAAGACTAGTGTAGCCATCCACCAGGAACCCCCCGTCGCCCATGGCCCAGTAGATATTCCCCTGGAACACACCTTTTTCGGCGCCGCCTTCGATTTGCGCCTCACCAGCGACGAAAATGTTGTTGCGGAAGGTGATTCGGGGAAGCTGATCGGCGTACCTTTCAACGACTCCAAAAGCGACCGCCGCGCCTTTGCTGTTAAAGATCGTATTGTTGTAGCAGTCCGTGCTCTCCATGCCGGCCCCACCGACCCAGACGTAAATACCGGCATTGTGATTGGTCAGTCCATCGTCCTGACTGATGTTGTAGCGCACGATGTTATTGCGAAAAGGCCCGGCGCCATCGTACTGACAGATGAGAAAACCCGAACCGTGATTGTCGTGCGAATAGTTGTACTGAAGTATTGAATTGGTGACTCCGCCGTCAAAATCGAAGCCGCCGCCGTCTGTGCCCGTGCTCCGGTTGTGGTGTGAGACACAGTACTGAATGATCACCTGATCAGCGTCCCAGGTCCAAATTCCGACCGGCCCGTTCCCTTTGCGCGGCATATCCCAGCCGTTATACCGCGCCTCACAGTGCTCAATCAGCGCCTTGGAAACTCTGCCGATCACGATGCCGTTCCCGCTGTGATTCGTCAGTATCGTCGGATCGCCTGGGTTGTTCTCGGCCAGGCAGTAACCGACGTAGATATTCTTGGACTTTTGGTCATCGGAGCTGATGCCGGCAAAACCGTTTTCGAAAGCATGAACTCGGGTGATTCGGACATCGTTCACACCGCTCATCTGTATTCCCGAGGTGCGGAATCCGCTGACCTGCACCTCGTCAATCTCCACGTGACTGGCGCCCACCGCCAGGATTCCCGAGGAGGTATTGCCTTGTTTCCGGCCGGACCCCCGGCAATTTAACTTTCTGACGCGGACATGGGAGGTGGATTTCAGCTCGATACCGGCGCTGTTTCCGGCGTCGATGGTTGCCCTCCCGCGTCCATACGAGCTGATTTCCACTGGCCGACCGGGTATCCCGGAATCATCTGAATCCAAAGAGAGCGTTCCGCAGAACCGTTCACCGGCTTCGAGCAGAACGCGGTCACCCGGTTCCAGGTCTACCCGATTGACCCGGTCCAGGGTTCGCCAAGGCTGGGCCTCACTTCCTTCAGCCGTATCGTCACCTTTAGGACTTACGAAGTAATCCCTCGCAAAAGCCGCAGATGATAACGAAAGAAGAAACGCAAACGTCAGAATCACCGGCGCCGCTCTTTTCATGAAATCCCTCCTGTTACAAGCACGCAGAGTCATATACCACATCCGAGTGGCTCCACTGAAAAAAGCTGCCAATTCAGCGGCGCCGATTGTGCAAGGTCAAGGGCCTACCTATTAAACCGGTGATACTCTACACAACGGGGGGTAGAATCGGCTCTCCCTGGAGCCTAATCCGGGTCCTGGCGGACCTTCCGTTTTGGAGAGCAGTGACTTCGGCTTCGCGGGTTTAGTGACCGAGACCGCACCGCCGGTTCGATTGCCATTCGCAATCCGGGTGTGAAGTTGTTTGGGATGGGGCGAACGTGACGATCATGAGCAGCAGAGAGGCGAACGCGATGGTAACGCCGGAATACCGCGGTGGATATGAGCTAGCAAGGGGAGGATTTTGGAATGATTCAAATCGCTACCGCTTTCGTGATTGGGCTGACTACTACAGCTGTGCTCTTGGCCGATAACTCGCCGGCGCACAACCTGGTTCCTAATGCACAGTTCGAGGTCGATAGCGCAGGCGCTCCGATCGGGTGGAAGGCGTGGGCACCGCGAGCGGAACTTGCTCCCGAGAGTCGCGTGGTACGGAGCGGCACAGGGAACGCGCTTTTTCTGGGTGCGCGCGGTCCGGCGAGTTACGGGAAGTGGATTGCAGTGGCCCCGGGGATCGTCGGCGAGAGGACTTATCGATTCGAGGCTTCCTACCAGGCAACCGGTGTGGAGCACGAAGAGGTGTCGGTCGCGGCGATTCTTTCCTGGTGCGAAGACGCCGCAGGCAAGAAGGCGATCCAGCGGGATTACGCCGAACAAGTGCCGGGGAACGGCGAGTGGCGCGGCATGGCGAGAACGATCAAGGCGCCAAAGGATGCCAAGTCTGTCAGAGTCGAGTTGGTCCTGAGATGGAGTGGCGGCGGGTCGGTGCTCTGGACGAACGTACGGGTGGCAGAGGTGGATCCGCCGGCGCCCCGAGTCGTCAGGGTGGTCACAACCCGTATCGCGATTCCGCAACCGACGTCGTTGGACACTAACTTCAAGCTGATGAGTCAGATGCTGGATAAAGCAGGTGCGTATCAACCGGACATTGTCCTGCTTTCAGAGAACGTCATCGACCGGGGGGTGGGACTGCCATTCGAAAAGACGGCGCAGACGATTCCCGGTCCACTCACTCGAATGCTGAGCGAGAAGGCCCGCCGCTATAGGATGTACGTCGTGACCACTCTCCATGAGAAGGCTGACGGAAATATCTATAACACCGCGGTCCTGATCGGACGCCAAGGGGAAATCGTGGGAAAGTACAGAAAGGTCCATCTGGCGCTCGCTGAGGGGGAGGGTGGGGTTACTCCAGGCCTCGAGTACCCCGTTTTTGAGACCGATGTGGGGAAACTCGGAATCCTGATCTGCTGGGACTATTGGTTTCCCGAGCCAGCGCGACTGCTCCGCCTGAAGGGCGCCGAGATATTGCTTTTGCCTTTGGCGGGGGACGGAGCTCGGGTACATTGGGAAGTCACGTCACGCGCCAGGGCGATCGACAACGGCGTTTACCTGGTCACATCGACCACCGTGGGAGAGTCCACGAGCGCAATCATTGCACCAACCGGTGAAATCCTGGCGGAGACTCGCGATGACTTCGGAGTCGCAGTGAGTGACATCGACCTGAACCGCGAGCACCGTTTGTGGTGGCTCTCGGTCGGTCCCGCCGAAGGTGAGGCCAAGAGCCTTTACATAAAGGAACGCCATCCGCACACCTACGGGGGGCTGGTCGGGGCCGCTCGCTCTCTCTCCCTCCGTGACTCGGCGCCAACATCCGGAG
>DAOTAI010000232.1:0-8038 GCA_035593865.1 Acidobacteriota bacterium | reverse complement strand
CCAACTCGATCCTGCTCTATTTCTTCTCCGATCCAACGCCCGCACTTTCGCCGTTTCTGGTCGGATACCTGGGCGCATTTCTGTTGGGCGGTTCGTTGCTGGCAGTGGGTCTGTTCATATCCTCCCTGACTGAGAATCAAATCGTGGCCGCAGTATTGACGTTTGGAGTCTTCATATTCCTTTGGGTGCTCGACGCATTGGCGGAGCCGGCATCCACAATAGGAAATGAAGTGATCCGCTACTTGTCGGTGCTGAATCATTACGATGATTTCACCAGGGGCATCTTTGATACTCAGCACCTGGTGTTCTATCTCTCGTTTATCTTTCTTGGTCTGTTCTTGACGTCACTCTCATTGAATTCCGCGAAATGGAGGCAGTAACGTGACAAGAAAGATTATCGACAACCTTATTTATATAGGCCTCGCCGCAGCCTTTGGCGGATTCGTCTACTATTCTGTCAATAACCAGTGGGATTGGCGGGCACAGGCAGCGGTCTATACCGGCCTCGGCCTGATTGTCCTCTACGTCGCTCTGAATTTCTCTCGAATACGAGCAGCCTTGTCCGGGCGGGCCGGAAAGTACGGAACGACCGCCCTGACCATCGCGTTTCTCGTGGTTGGCATCCTGGTGATGCTCAACTTCCTCAACTTCCGTTACCATAAACGTGTGGATTTGAGCTCGAACCGGCAGTTCGAGCTGTCCGAACAATCGCGAAAGGTCGTGCGCAACCTGAATCACCCGATTCAGATTATCGGTTTTTACCACGACGACCTGGGGGCCAATCAGTTCCAGGACCTGATGAAGTAATACCGCTATGTTTCCTCGAAGGTGGAGACGAAGGTGATTGACCCGCAAAAGGATCCGGGAAGCGTACAGCAGTACAACGTACAGCGGAACGGTCAAGTCGTGATCGTCAACGGGCCCCGCACGGAAATCATTGACGAGGCGCGTGAAGAAAAGATCACCAATGCCATTATCAAAGTCACTCGCGAAGGCGAGAAAGTCGTTTATTTTCTGACTGGCCACGGGGAAAAAGGCATCAACGACTCCAGCCCCACAGGGTATTCGTCAGTCCGAGAAGCGATTACCAGGCAGAACTACCAGGTGAAGGAACACAACCTGGCGCAGGAGAACAAGATTCCCGACGATGCCAGCGTCATCGTGTCGGCTGGGCCAAAGGTCGAGTTCTTTCCCAACGAAGTCGAGCTCCTGAAGAAGTACATCGAGGGAGGCGGCAAATTCTTGCTTTTGACCGATCCTCAGACCGAGTTCAAAATGACGGATTTTCTGGCGACTTACGGAGTCAGCCTGAGCGGGAAAATGGTTATTGACGCCAGTGGGATCGGCCAATTCCTGAACCTCGGGCCGGCTGTTCCCCTGGTTGCGGACTACAGTGAGCACGCCATCACCAAGGAACTCGGCAACGTTATGAGCTTTTTCCCGACGGCACAGAATATCAAGCAGGTTTCCAGCCCGGCTGGTTTTCAGACTAATCGGCTTTTCTCCACTTCCAGGCAGAGCTGGGCGGAGAGCAAGCTGGAGGGTGACGAGGTCACATTCGATGAGAACCAGGACGAGCGGGGACCGCTCGACTTGGGGGTCGTTGCGACGAAAAGTGTTACGAGCGATCAGTCTTCAGGGGACAGCGATCAGTCTGCAGAAGACAACGACAAGTCGGACGAGGATTCGAATGAAAAGGCTGAAAAAGAATCGCGAGTCGTGGTAATCGGTGATTCCGATTTTGCCAGCAACGCTTATGCGCGTGCCGCCTCAAACATGGATGTGCTGCTCAATTCGATCAGCTGGCTGGCTGAGGATGCCGACCTCATCGCGGTGCGCCCCAAGGAGCCCGAGAATCGAATGGTGAATCTCAACTTCCGGCAGTCAAAACTGATTTTCTGGGGAACCGTTATTTTCTTGCCGCTGATCACGTTGTCCGCAGGCATAGGCGTGTGGTGGAGGAGAAGGTAAATAATTCGCTATGAAGACGATCGTTATTCTCCTTGTGATTTTTGTCGGGTTGTTCAGCTTTATTTATTTCTACGAAATCCAAGGCGAAAAAGCGAGGCAGGAGGCTAAGGAAAGGGAAGAAAAGCTCATCCAGTTGGATCGTGACAAGATCAACGAAATCGAGATTGTCCGAAAAGACAAAGACCCGATCGTCCTGAAAAAGTCGGGTGACAACTGGTCGATGCGCCAGCCGATCGAAACTCCTGCCGATTCGAGTACCATCGATATCCTTCTAAGTGCCGCCTCCAGTGCTCGAATCGATCGTAAACTTGAACAAGCAGCCACGGAAGCGGCCAAGTACGGGCTCGACGATCCCCGGATCCGGGTGGTTTTCAAGGCGGACCAGGATCAGGTGCGGCTGCTCCTCGGTGCTGACGATTTCACCGGCAGCAAGGTTTACGTTCAAGTTGAAGGGAGCTCTGACGTTTACCTGACTTCCGATTATCTGTATACGTGTGCCGACAAAGAACTCAAAGAGTGGAGAAACCGCAAGGCCTTGACCTTCGACCGGAACCAGGCACAGAACATCGAAATAGATCGTGGATCCGACCAGATAAAGCTCGAGAAAAAAGGCGATAAGTGGCTCCTGGTGCATCCGATTTCTGAAACCGCTGACGAAGGGACGATCAACAGCCTTCTTTCAACTCTCGAGTATGCCGAAGCCCAGGAGTTCGTGGCCGAACAGCCCGAAAACCTGAAGCAGTACGGTTTACAGACCCCGGCTGTCACCCTGAGAATTCGAGAAGAAGGTAAAGACAGCTGGTTAACACTTCAGCTCGGGAAGAAGCAAGGCGATGAATACCTGGCCCGCAACCTCGAGCGCACTCCGGTGTTCACGCTTAAAAGCGAAGTCTATGACAAGCTGACTCAGAAGCTTTGGGAGTTCCGGGACAAGAGTGTGGTTGATGTGGAGCAGGATCAGGTCGCTCAATTGACGTTCAAGCGAGAGGACACAGAGATCACGTTGAAGCATCAGGATGACGGGAAGTGGCTGGTGGAGAAACCGGATTCCTTGAAGGGGAAAGAGGCTTATACCTGGAAGTTCTGGTATCCACTAACCGACATCAAATACGAGTCGATAGAGGCGGCTGGAAAGGTCAACACGGGTTCCGCAACGCCTGACGTTCACGTTACGATAACCCTGAAGGATGGCAGTCGCAGAACCTACGAGTTCTTCCAGCAAGGTGATAAGTATCTGGCCAAAAAGGTAGACGCTCAACGGGTTGGTTCGATAACAAAAGAATCGTTCGAAGCCTTGCAGTTCAAGCCAGAAGAACTGGCTGGCAGCTGATAGCTGACAGTGGCGTGCCCCGTGCCTCCCTGCAACCCCCTCTGGTTGCGGCTGGCCAGCCGCGCTGTGCCATCAGCGGATGAACTCTTTACTGGCCGAATGCTCCAATTATGAACATCGGTATTACCTGTTACCCCACGTATGGCGGCAGCGGCGTAGTGGCAACTGAACTGGGGCAACATCTTGCACGCCTGGGTCACACCGTTCATTTCATCAGCTCCGCCCTTCCCATGCGGCTCATGGAACTTGGCGAAAAAGTCTTCTTCCATGAAGTCGAAGTCATGAATTACCCCCTGTTCGAGCACGTTCCGTACGATCTTGCTCTGGCAACGAAAATGGTGGAAGTGGCGCGCTTGCGCAAACTTGATCTGTTGCACGTCCACTATGCGATACCGCATTCCATCAGCGGCTACCTGGCGCGGGAAATTGTCAAGCCTCAGCATCTGCCGGTTGTGACAACGCTCCACGGCACTGATATAACGCTGGTGGGACGAGATCGCTCCTACTTGCCGGTGACCCAATTCGGCATCCAGCAAAGCGATGGAGTGACGGCCGTCAGCCATTTTCTCAAACAGGCGACCTTGTCGGAGTTTTGCGGAATTTGTGACATCCGGGTGATTCCCAATTTCGTCGATACCACTAAGGTGCGCCGTTTCTTTTCAGAGGAGATCCGGGAACGCTTTGCGCCTCGCGGTGAGCGCATATTGGTCCATGTCTCGAATTTCAGACCAGTCAAACGCCTCCCGGACGTTATCAAGATCTTTCACCGCGTGCAAAAGGAAATCCCGGCGGTTCTGCTGATGATCGGTGACGGCCCGGAACGCTCTAATGCTCAGTATCTCGTCAGCCAGATGGGCATCTCCAATCGAGTTTTCTTTGTCGGTATGGTGGGGATGGTTGAAAGCTACCTGTCCGTTTGCGACCTGATGCTGTTACCGAGCGAGACGGAGAGCTTTGGTCTGGCAGCGCTTGAAGCGATGGCGTGCGAAGTTCCAGTCGTGGCATCGCAGGTTGGCGGCTTACCCGAGCTTGTAGAAGACGGCAGATCGGGATATCTCCGGCCGCTGGGTGACGTGGAGGCGATGGCGGCAGTCGCTTTGGAAATCCTCGACGACCGGAACCTCGACACCTTCCGCAAAGAAGCACGCCGGCGAGCTGTCGAGGAGTATTCTGCCACCAGGGTCATCCCGAAATACGAAGCGTATTATCAAGAGGTAATCGAGAAAAGCTGCTGTTAGAAGCCAGGAAACGCGACATCTCGCTCTGGCTGAATAACTGGCTTTATCCGCGCAATCCGTGTTATCCGTCCTATCCGCCGGCTGGTTACCCGCGGATAGGACGGATACCACGGATTGCGCGGATAAAGCCGCCGGTCCTTTCAAATCTCCACGATTACATCGCAGATCTGGTCGATAGCCTTTCTTGCCGCCGCAGAGCTGAAAGAATGGTTGTTGACCAGTATCGAGAAAGACAGCATTTTCCCGGAGTTGGTTCGAACGTATCCCCCCAGCGTCGTAACGTTCTGAAGGCTTCCAGTCTTGCCGAAAACGCGAAGGAAAGCCGGCGTGTGTAGCATCCTGTGCCGCAGAGTGCCGTCCAGACCGGAAATGGCCAGGGTATCGAGAAAATCCGAGAAGTAGGGTTTGAAAGCGACATGGCTCAACAGCATGGTCTCGGCGCGAGGTGTGATGAGGTTGTATCGGGAAAGCCCTGAGCCATCGAATAACCGCGCAGTCGATGGTGTTACTCCCGCCTCTCTCAGGAAATCGTACACGACCTCGAGACCTGCCCGGTCGGACCCGTTGCCTCTGAACTGGGCCCCGAGTGTTCGCAGCAAAATCTCGGCGTGCAGGTTCTGGCTCTTCTTGTTAGTGTGGCTGATGATCTCGAGAAGGGGTGGCGACTCATGCATGTAAATCGGATTGGCCGGGGACCGGTTCGGATCGTCGCCGGCGTGCCGAGCACGAGCGATACCCTTCACCTTGACGCCGTTCTTGATCAAACGCTCGCGGAACAGGCGCGCGGTGTACAAGGCAGGATCCTTGACCAGGAAGTTATGACTGGTGCCTCTGCTCCTGCGGGCGATTTGCCCACTCAGAGTGACCCGGTCGGAACCCGGTTTTCGATTCCATCGCACCGAAGTCCGTCCCTTGCTAACTGTCTTGGTATTGTTAACGACGGTTAGCAGTGAATTCGAGGGGTAAACGAATACCCTGGCCGGGTGGCCTACCCGTCGGTTGGGAAGAAGACTGAGAGTGATCAGGTTGTTATTGAACGAAAGTGCTGAGACCGCCGCCCCATATTCACGCGCGAGGTCGGACGCTGTCCACCCGTCGCCGTAGGGAGCAAACGTAAAGTAAGAATCGTCTCCGATGACATCCCCGTTGACTTCCAGAATGCCCGATTCTCGTACTTTCTGAGCCATCGTGTCGAGATGGGCGAACTGGTTGGGCAAGTTCTGGATGCTACCGCTCAAATCGGGATCGCCCTGACCGAACAAGACAAGATTACCTGTCAACCGGTTGTCAGCGGTGACGGTTCCCTCGTAAGCCACGTAAGTCCGAAAGCGAAAATCGGGGCCTAGCCGGTCGAGGGCGGCGGCAGTCGTGAAAAGCTTGACATTGCTGGCCGGCGGGAAAAGCTTGTCGCTGTTGTAAACGAAAACAGGGGAATCGTCATGAACCACGCGGATGTCCACTCCCCATTCGGCCTGCGTTAAGGCCGGCTTCTTAAGAATGGTCGAGATCTTTCGCCCAACCTCAACATACCGGCCGTCTGGGTCATATCCAAGCGGCAATGGAGGAGGCGGTTCCAGAGGCTCCGCCTTGGGAGGGGTCGGGGGGATCTCGAGCCGGTCTCCCGTGTCAACAAAACCCGCCGGCTTGCTGCTTTCGTCGGCAACTGGTTGATAGCTGGTCGAACTGACAAAGGTCGTGGGCCAGATCAGCAGGAGGACAATTATCAGGGAGGAAAGACTTAAGGAGAAATGCACGTATCTCTTCTTCATCACTACTTTTTTCTACTGCGAAAAATCCTCCTTATTTTAGTGTTTTTTCCCTCGATTACAACACGAACGGCCCCCTTCCTGAGCACTCGGAAGCCGTGAGAGAACCGAACTTGACTGCGGTTTGTCATCCCGCCGGAACGGATAGTCAGCTCTTTGGAGTCGGAGAGCGCAACCCCAGGATTCGGCTTTAATTTTTTTCACAATCTCGCAGAAGGATTGCACTTCCAGCACGTAAACTTGATTCCGACTTGCCGCTCGGTCAAAATTGAGACTGTTCCCTGTTTTCAGGGCGCGTCAAGATACAGCTTTGCCTTTACAAAACATGTAATCATGACTTGCCTCGTGGGATCAAACCGAGAAGACGGGGTCCCTGCCCCGAGGACAAGGAAGAACAGACGGCCTTTTCAAGGTCCGGACTGGCTCGGAATTTCCAATGCGATTTGGCGAGTGCACGCCGCAGGTCAGTAGCCGTCCAGGACAGCAATCGCATAAGCGGGCGTTCCGGGAAGTTTCGAGCAGTCCTTTAGATAGAACGGTGAAATAACGATGAGTGTAATTTTCGAGCCGGAAAGAGCAGAACAGCAGCCGGCTGAACAAGAGGATTTGCAGCCTGCTGCCGAACAGGAAATGTATCCAACCGCGGAAGAGCAGGCTTTGGAAACCCGGGAGTGGATCGAATCGCTGGACTATGTGCTGGAAACCGGAGGGCCCGAACGGGCGCGCGACCTACTGGCACAACTCCAGATTCACGCCAAACAGCACGATGTCGAGATCCCGTTTAGTGCTAACACTCCTTACATCAACACTATTCCCGCGGATAAACAGCCACCTTATCCGGGAAGTCGGGAAATCGAACGGCGCATAAAAAGCCTGGTGCGATGGAACGCCATGGCTATGGTGGTGAGAGCCAACCGACTGGAAAACGGAATTGGTGGTCATATCTCCACTTATGCATCGGCGGCCACGCTTTACGAAGTCGGTTTCAATCATTTTTTCAGAGCCAGAACCGAGGATCATCCGGGAGACATGGTGTTTTTCCAGGGTCATGCCTCTCCTGGGAACTACGCCCGCGCTTTTCTGGAGGGCCGGATCTCTGCTGAGCAGCTGGAGAATTTCAGGCGTGAGGCAGGGCCGGGTAAAGGACTTTCGTCTTATCCGCATCCCTGGCTGATGCCTGACTTCTGGCAATTTCCGACAGTTTCGATGGGCCTCGGGCCCATCATGGCCATATACCAGGCACGCTTCAATCGCTACCTCGAAGACAGAGGGTTAATCAAGCGTTCGGACTCCAAAGTCTGGGCCTTCCTCGGCGACGGAGAGACCGATGAGCCGGAGACGCTTGGCGCTATCACGCTGGCTGCGCGTGAGCAGCTGGACAATTTGATATTCGTCATCAACTGCAATCTCCAGAGGTTGGATGGTCCAGTGCGCGGCAACGGGAACATTATCCAGGAACTGGAGGCAGTTTTCCGGGGAGCTGGGTGGAACGTTATTAAATTAATTTGGGGAAGCGCCTGGGATCCCCTGCTGGCTAAGGATCACGATGGAATCCTGGTCAAGCGCATGGGCGAGATCGTCGACGGACAGTACCAGAAGTACACGGTGGAGAGCGGCGCCTATCTTCGCGAGCACTTTTTCGGTGTCGACCCACGGTTGCGCCAGATGGTGGAGCACCTTTCCGATGAACAGTTAGAGAAACTCAACCGAGGGGGCCACGACCCTGAGAAGGT
>DAOTAI010000231.1:0-8040 GCA_035593865.1 Acidobacteriota bacterium | reverse complement strand
GGGGCATCAAACACGATCACCGCCCTGGCCGATGCTCACCGGGATAACGTTCCCTTACTGGTAGTGACCGGCCAGGTCGGCACGTCTGCCCGCAATACGGATGCCTTTCAAGAGTTGAACATCACCGAGATTGCGGCGCCTGTCGTCAAGAAGGCTTTTTATCTGAGTCGGCCGGACGAGATCGTGGAAACCGTCTGCACGGCGTTTCGAACCGCTCGTGAAGGTCGTCCCGGACCGGTGCTCATTGACTTCACCAAGGATGCGCAGCAGGCGGTTGTGTACTCAGGAGAGATAGCAGCTCTTACACCGGCTGCTTCCCTGCCCCGCGAATCGTCTACTATCGACATTCCAGAAAGTTCGCTGGACGAAGTGGCGCGCCTGTTGTCTCGAGCTTCTCGCCCCGCCATTATCGCGGGGTATGGTCTCATCTTGGCGAAAGCTCAAAAGGCGCTCAGGGAATTGCTCGAGATCGTCCCTTGTCCTGTTGTCCACACTTTGCCAGGGAAAGCGGCCCTGGACTCAAGTCATCCCAGGAATTTTGGGTTGCTCGGAATGCACGGCTTTTATGTAGCGAATTGGATCATTAACCGGGCAGATCTGATCATCTCCCTGGGCGCGCGCTATGACGACCGGATCACGGGAGATCTCAAATCCTTTGCTCCTCGCGCCGTCCGTCTGGTTCATTTCGATATTGACCCGGCTCAAATCAGTAAGGTCCTCCCAGAACGGAAACTGGGCGTCGTTGGAGACCTGAAGCATACGCTTACGGCGCTCATCCGAAGGCTGGAAGGATCTCAGTTCGATCTCTCGTCATGGCAGGCGGAGATCGCGGCTATCAAGGAGACCCATCCATCGACCTACAAACGGAAATCAGATGTCCTTCAAGCCCAACAGGTGATCGAGGTTTTGAGTGAAGTCATTGACAAAACACGACCAGACAGAGAACAACCGGTAATCTTCACCACTGAAGTGGGTGATCACCAGATGTGGGCAGCCCAGTTCCTCCAGGTGCGTGATAACTGGCACTTTATCACCACCAGCGGGCAGGGCGCTATGGGAGCTGGCTTGCCCATGGCTATCGGAGCCCAGCTGGCATACCCGAATGCCCTAGTTGTCTGCCTGGCTGGGGATGGAAGTTTGCGCATGTCCGAAGCCGAGCTAGAGACGGTCACCGAGCAGCAGTCGCCTCTAAAGATCATCCTCTTCAACAACCAGGGGTATGGAATCGTGCGCATGTGGAACGACTTCTTCTATGAAGGAAGGCGAACCGGAGTGGTCAAATGCCATAAGAACTGGACCCTGTTGGCGCAGGCCAACGGCTTTTCAGAATCACGAGTCCAAACCGTCTGCCAGCCAGCGCAGCTGCGCAAAGTCTTGGAGTCAGCTCTCTGCCAGTCTGGACCGTGCTTTGTGGAGATGGTTACGCCCTACGAAGAGTGCCTGCCCCTGTTGCCGCCGGGAAAACGCTTTGAGGATGTGATTCTGTGACGGCTACATCACGCTCAAGCCTCACGCATGGTAACTGAGGGCGACGAGATCGGATGTACGTCAGGAGCTAACAAGCAGGATGGACTATGAGTTTTCAAAGCACAGCAGTCATGCATATTCGAAAGGCGCCACGCGACTGGCCTCCCGACGCCGATTTGACCAAGGCGGAATGGCAGGAGGCGGAAAAAGTTTCTTTTATGACCTCCTACCGGCCGGACCAGCTCTACCCGGAGATATGCACGGCTGTGGCAGGGAGGTGGACCCCAAGCTACGTGTATTTTGCTTTCTGGGCGCCTTTTATTAGATTGAATGTCTACCGAGACAAAGGCCCTGGCAAAAAGTGGGGGCTCTGGAACCGGGATGTGGTCGAAGTGTTTCTGAACCCTTTCCCTGAGAAACCCAAGACCTACTGGGAGTTCGAAGTGGCGCCCGACAATCAAGAGATCGACTTGGCGATTGACGCCACCAGGGAACCGATGGTTTGCGATGCCGGGTGGAACTCCGGCTTTGAGCACGCGACGTTTGTAGACAAGGCGCAGAAGATTTGGTTCTGCGAAATGCGCATACCGGCTCGTCCGTTGGGGCTTCCCCGGATTGAGGCGGGCATGGTTTGGAGAGCAAATTTCTACCGCTGCGACGGATCCGGGGATGACAGCCAACGCCGGTTTCTGGCGTGGAGTCCCACGTTGCGCAAGTCCTTCCATGTTCCTGAACGGTTCGGCGCTCTACAATTTGAGGATTGAGGTGAAGATTATGGCTCTGGATCCGAAGGGTATCTCCGGTGAGCGCTGCCTCGAGACAATTCGATATCTCGAATCCATTGGAGTCCGTGTGGCTGGCACGCAGCAAGAAAGGCAGGCTGCTGCCTGGATCTGTCGTGAGTTTGACCGGCGCGGGTTGACCAACATCCAGGAACAGGAATTTCCCTGCTTGACCTTCGGTCACTCGCGGTGCGAGCTGTCGGTTTTCGCCAACGGACGCTGGAAGACGGTTGAGGCCTTGCCTGCCGCGCATAGCCCGGCGACTTCCGCCGATGGACTCGAAACAGAACTAGTCTATATCGAGAAATTGCCCGGATCGAAACGCGAGTGCGCTGCTCGGCTGAAAGGAAAGGCGGTGCTGCTGTTCTGCTCCCTGCTCTTTGACTGGTCCCGTTTCCGGAGGATCATGGGATCCCAACCGGCCGCGCTGCTCGTGGTCGATGACCGAATTCCCTTCAGCTGGACCGTGGCAGTTGGCTTCCCCCGTTACTGGATCGACCTCATCGACTGCCCCGTTGTGAATATTTCTTACACGGACGCTTGGGAACTAGTGCGAACCGGGGCGAGCGGGGTCCGGCTCTCGCTGCAGGCGTTCATTCGGGAATCGATATCTCAAAATGTTATAGGGGATATTCCGGGGTGCCGATGGCCCGAGGAAATCATCATTGTTTCGGCTCACCACGACTCTGTTGCAAACAATCCCGGCGTCGATGACAACTGTACTGGTGTGGCGGCCGTGCTGGAGCTGGCGCGGCTTTTTGCTGGAGCAGCGCCAGGCAGGACACTTCGCTTCATCTCCTATGGTGCCGAAGAACAACTTTCAGAAGGCGCCCGCCATTACGCTGCCACGACTCCCGACATCAAACGAATCCAGTTTGTTTTGAACACCGACAGTATCGGCGCCTGGATGGGCCATACGGGGATTTACTGCGCTGGCCCAGCTGAACTCCCTCGCCTGATCGAAGAACTGAATCGTGCAACCGGTTTTCCTGGGCACGTCAGTCTGGAGCTTTCTCCGTTCAGTGACCATTTCCCTCTCAACTTGTGCGGGATCCCAGCAGTCTGGTACTACCGCCAGACATTTGCCGCCGCCCGCCACTACCATCACAGCGCCCAGGAGACACTGGAGGTCGTCTCGCCGCGTGTCCTGGAATCTACGATCCGCCATCAAGCGGCCCTCCTGGACCGATTTGCCAACGACGAAACCCTTCCCTGCCCACGGCGCCTGACGCAACGCCAGCAGAAGCAACTAAGGCGGATGGCAGGGGAATGGATGGGGGTACGAAACGGTCTGACTGATCGGGAGTAAAGCCCCTCAAAACAAATCGAGAACTCACCTCAATAAGACGATCTGGCTCGTGACGAAACTGCGGGGAGGAGAGATGCCAAGAGGCGTTAGTTGCTATTCGACGGAAAGCAACCACAACCATAACCCGGGTGTAACAGAAAAGCAAGAAAAGAGTTGTCACCTTCAGTTCTTTTCCCGTGGTGCGCCCGGAAAACGCCAAGGGATCCGAAAAAAAAGTTAAAAGGAGGGAGAAACGGTTGGCCGAACGACTCGGAGCCTCGCCTGCTACCCGAGCCCAGAGAAGCTGAAAGCACGGGCGAGCACGAGTGCGATGCACCCAACCAGACTGGGTTTGTGTTCCAGCGAAGAGCGCACGATGGTCAAGTAGCCAAGATAGAAACGGTTTACCTGGGTCGTCAAAGTTCTCCGCAACTCCGGATAAATGATGTCCCAAGCCTCGGTTATCGGCCCGCCGATGACGATCAATTCAGGATTCACGGAGTAGGCGATGGGTACCAGGCCACGACCCAGATACTCTGCGGTTTGCCTCAGCGCTTCGATGGCCAATGAATTGCCCTGCCGTGCGAGCTTCACCAGGTCGCTGACCGAACTTACCGATGCCCCCGCCACGTTTCCTTCAGTTCGGCAAACCGCATGGAAACGGCGAAGAGTAGCTGGATCGCTCGCGAACACTTCCAGGCACCCGCGACCGCCGCAAGAGCAGGCCGGCCCAGTCGGATCAATCGAGATATGACCAAACTCTCCCGCACCGTTCACAGAGCCCGAATAGATTTGTCCCCCGATGACAATTCCTGACCCGATCCCTTCCCCCACATCCAGGAAGACCAGTTCGCGGGCCTGCCGAACCCGGTCCTTTCCAAACCACAGCTCAGCCAGTGCTGCCAGCCGAGCATCATTCTCAAAGTAAATCGGGAGCTCGATTTGGAGCGCATCTTTCAGGAGCGCGCCGAAGGGAACGTCTTGCCCCCAGCCCAGGTTTTCGCCGGCCAGCACGCGGCCCGTCGCCGGATCGATCAGACCCATCAGACTCACCCCGATGCCTTCAACCCGGGTGCGGTCCGGTGCATGGCGCACCATCTTGCGAACCACCTTCGCCACTTCGGCGACTGCCTGTTGAGGCGAAGGCTGGTTTGAGACGGCCGTGGAACGTAGGATTCGACCTGAAAAATCACTGAGTGCAATGGTTATTTCGCGAGGCCCGACATCGATGCCAAGCGCGTAAGCTTTGTCGGGATTGATATGTAAAAACCTCTTCTTGCGCCCCCCTAAGGGAGAAGCGGGACCAACGCCCTCTTCACGGACAAATCCGCTTGCCAGCAGCCTTGCCACGATTTTTGATACAGTACCGGCCTCAAGGCCCGTGTGTGCGGCGATATCAGCACGAGAAATCGGCTGGATTTCGCGTATCGCGTTGAGCACCAGGACTTCGTTGAAGTCGCGCAATGCATGGTGCCGGGCCGGACCTGTTCTGTTCAAATCAATCTTCCTCATAGTCCTCTCAGTTGCGTTAGTTACCGTCGAATAGTAACCTTTTCAGCAACCGAAAAGCAAGGAGATCTACCTCCTGCCTCGCCAGGCACCGGCAGATAGGAACAGAACCGGGAGCCCGAGCGTTTTCCAGCAGAGCAACCCGGCCGGTACCACTTGTGCCCAGACCTTTCTCTCCAGAGGTATGCAGAGCCCGAAGAGGAGTGGGTGATTCCTGGGGACAAATCAGTCGTCCAGCCGGGTCTCGTAGCAGCATGATACAACGCACCAGGAGCCCTGCTCTCGTGCCCGTTCTTGTTAATCGGCCCAGCTGCCGGGGTATCCGCCGTCACTACCTCTGATAGAACCTCTGACGATGCTGTTCGGCGAATTGCATCAGCTTCCTGGCTACATCAGGATGCATATCAATGACGTTCATCCGCTCATAAGGATCCGCTTCCATATCGTACAGGGCTGGACTCTGTTCTCGTTGCTGGTATTTCCCCGGAAAACCACCCTCCCCATAAGTAACTACGTACCTGTAGTCATGAAGAAGGTGCAACTTCCATTTCCCATCACCGGACAAAATCGCCTCAAGAAACCTTGTCGTGGAAAAAGCGTAATAAGGATGCGGGTTTGTCGCCCCGCTCTCATTCGTGATCACATCCCACATGTTTTTCCCATCGATTTCGTTTTGCGGCAACTCTGCACCTGCCAAATAGACGAGCGTGGGGAGGATGTCGATAGTACACAGCGCCTTTTTGCATTCCGTTCCCGCTTGAATCTTGCCCGGATATTTCATAATTGTCGCTGATCGGACGCCACCCTCAAACGATGTCCCTTTGGCCTCTCGAAAGGGCGTCTTTCCAGCGTGATCTCCATAGACGGACCACGGTCCGTTATCTGAGGAGAAGATAACCAGGGTATTCTCTTCCAAACCGTTTACTCTCAGCGCCTCTACGATCTGGCCGACTGACCAATCGATTTCCATCATCACATCCCCGTACAGCCCCACACCGGATTTCCCCCAGAATTTGTCGCTCACGAACAGTGGGACGTGCGGCATGCTATGCGGAACATACAGGAAAAACGGGCGGTCTTTGTTTTGATTAATGAAGCGCACCGCCTTTTCCGTGTACCAGGTGGTGAGCATCGTCTGGTCTTTGGGAGAAACGTCAGGAATCGTCGCTTTTCCGTTTTCCCAATACTGCAGCGGATACTTCCCCCAATTTTCAGGGCTTTCGGGATGATACCTCCACATGTCGTTGGAGTACATCAGCCCGCAAGATTCGTCGAATCCCCGAGCCGGCGGCCGTGTGTCCGGTTGATCGCCAATATGCCATTTCCCGAATACGGCTGTTTTGTAACCTGCCCGTTGCAAGACTTCCCCAATGGTCGCATACTTTGGATCCAGCCCCCGGCCATTCGGGCCATGTGCGCCAACCACTTTAGTCCGGCAGGGATAGCAGCCTGATAACAACGCCGCCCTTGATGCAGAACAGATCGCCTGAGGGACGCAAAAATTGTTGAATCGACAGCCAGCCTCCGCCAGCTGCCGCACATTCGGAGTCGGGTATCTTGGATTGCCGAAGGGCTCAAAATCGGCCCAGCCGGAATCATCAAGAAAGATAATCACGAAATTCGGTCTGGATCGGTTGGTTCCGACACGCTGGCTGAAGCGAGGCGCCGCGGAAAGCGCCGACAGCCCCACACTCACAGTTGCCGCCTCGAAAAACTCCCTTCGACTATAACTCCGACCGTTCATAAATCCCCCGTTTTCCGTGGCTTCAATCCCAGCAGTTGGCGTCCCCACGCCCTTTTGGGGTTGAAGGCTCTTGCCGGTTCTGCATTTACCATAACGCAGATTGGCCTCTATTTTCGTGTCAATCTTGAAGCCAACCAGGTGTTTACGTGTTGTCAACAGCTCGGTCTCGCAAAACGACCCGGTTGAAGCGAAAAAACGGCACTTAATACACATCTAGCTTCTCAACGAAACCGTTACTGCCAGTGACCGTTTGGGTAATTCCTTATCCAGGTGTACTCCCGTCACGCTTAATATCTTGCCCTTAACTCTCTAATAAAGCGTGATTTACCAGGAACGAGGCCAGGTGGAGCGCTGATTGCTACATTTCCAAGCATTCAAGTCCAAGAGCCACAGCCTTGGAAGAAAGGAAAATACAATGAGATTAAGAAGCCTCACTTTGGTGAGTTTTGCAGTGATTCTGAGCATCACGGCGGGTGCGGCTTTCGGGCAGTTCGGCCAGACAATACTGGCCAGCATTCCCTTCCCGTTTGTCATACAAGGGAAGCAGCTGCCGGCAGGAAAGTACTCGTTTTCCCGAGACGTGGGTAATCCCGCGGTCTTGGAGATCCGCAGTCAGGACGGTACGCAATCCATGCTGGTGCTGACTGAATCGGCCGAAACGATGAAAACGCCGGACCAGACCGATCTTGTCTTTGACAAAATCGACGGCAAATACTTTCTGTCGAAGCTCCGGAGTAGCGGGAACGTTTTGGGCTGGCAGATTCCAGAAGTGAAAGCCGAACAACGCTGGGAAAAGGATTACGTTGCCAGCCACACCAACGCTAAACCGTCCAGCCAGAACGTGACGATGCATCCGAGCCGTTAATCAAAGCATCCCGGCCGGGCTCACTTCTCAGGCAGGAGCGGCGCGTTCTGGGGCTTCGAAACCAGCCGGATTTCATCAGCGCTTGAAGTACCATCCGGTTCGACCAGATATCGGATCAGGACGTAGTCCCCCCGCTGAATTTGATCAATAGTGCCGGAGTGGTTTCCTTTCAAGACAACCGTTGCGGACGTGAGCCTCAAGGTAATGACTTCCGGCCGGTGGAGCTCGACTGCTTCTTGCACTCGGAGCAAAGAGGCGTCCCGCTCCACCAGAACAACCTGACCCGAGAGGTAGTGAACTTTGCTCGCGCTCGACGTGTCTCGAGTCATCCGGTCGGGTGAGGCGCCTGGACTGAAACCTGATCCTTCGCAGCTGTTGTAAAACA
>DAOTAI010000230.1:3062-8088 GCA_035593865.1 Acidobacteriota bacterium | reverse complement strand
ACCTTGCCGCCGGCGGATTCAATCAGTTGGGTGGCGTCGTTGCGGCTGAGCGTGGGAAGGGTGCCCGTAATGACGAATGTCTTGCCGGCGAGCGGACCTTCGTGCACTCGGGATTCCTCCTGCCGGAACTGCAGACCCGCTTCCCGGAGACGCTGGATGTGCCTGATGTTGGACTCATCCTGAAAGAAGCTGTAAATGCTGGCCGCGATTTCAGGCCCGATTCCCGGGACGCCCGAAATCTCCTCCTCCGAAGCAGCCAGCAGGTTATCGATATCTTTGAAGTGATCAGCCAGCAGTTCAGCGACCCGTTCGCCTACATGACGAATGCCGAGAGCAAAGAGGACTCTTGAAAAAGGTCGCGACCGGCTGTCGTCAATGCTTGTCTTCAGGTTCTGGATGGATTTCTCTTTAAACCCCGGCAGGTGTGCCAAATCCTCCTCGGACAGGGAGTAAATATCAGCGGGGCTTTCGATGAGCTTCAACTCCATCAGCTTCCTGATCGTCTGTGCGCCCAATCCCCGGATATCCATCGCTCCCTGACTGACGAAGTGGTTCAAAGACTCAAAGCGCTGGGCGGGACATTGCCGGTTGGTGCAGTAAGCCATAGCTGCGCCCGCTTCGTGCTGTACGGGGCTGTGACAGGAAGGGCACTCAGACGGCCATTGGAACTCTTTCTCCTGTCCGGTTCGTTTTTCCCGGACGGGGCCCACCACCTGAGGAATGACTTCGCCGGCGCGCTTGACGACCACGATGTCTCCCTCGCGAATGTCTTTGCGACGGATGTCGTCGGCGTTATGCAGGGTCGCGAGACGAATCGTCACTCCGCCGACTTGGACCGGCTCGAGTATGGCGAACGGGTTGAGAGAACCAGTCCGACCGACATTAATGCCAATCTTAACCAGCCGCGTTGTCGCCACATCGCTCGGGAATTTATAAGCGACAGCCCAGCGCGGGTCTCGGCTGACAACTCCAAGCTTTTCCTGGTAGTCAAGCCGATTTACCTTCACCACGACTCCGTCGATCTGATAGTCGAGTGAATCGCGTTTCTTTTCCCATTCCCGGCAAAATTCGATGACGGTCTCAAGTCCGGAGTGATGGCAATAATGAGGATTGGTGGGAAAGCCCCAGGACTTAAGACAGTTGAGAACCTCCAGCTGAGTGCGGAACTCGAGATCCTCGACATATCCGATGGAGTACGCAAAGAAGGCCAGAGGGCGGGAAGCGGTAATCGAAGGATCGAGCTGACGAAGCGTTCCGGCTGCCGCGTTCCGGGGATTGGCAAAAACGCTCTCACCGGCCTGGGTGCGCTCCTCGTTGATCTTCTGAAAAGCCGACACGGGCAGAAAGACTTCGCCTCGCACTTCGACAACATCCGGAACGGTGCCCGTTGTCCTGAGCTTGAGAGGGATGGTTCTGATCGTCCGCAGGTTGGAGGTCACATCTTCCCCGATCAGCCCGTTGCCTCGCGTGGCGCCACGCTGCAAAACCCCTCCCTCATAGGTGAGAGCCACAGCCAGTCCATCAATCTTCAACTCGGTCACAAAGTCGATATCGGAGGTTTGAAGCATGGTCGAGATGCGCTTGTAAAACGCCCTTAATTCATCCTCATCGAAAGCGTTCGCGAGGCTCAGCATCGGGGCGTGGTGCCTGACCTTCTTAAATTTCTCCTGCAAACCGCCGCCGACACGACGCGTGGGGGAATCAGGCGAGGCGAACTCCGGATGTTCCTTCTCCAGTTCGAGCAACTCCCGGAAAAGCCGGTCGTACTCGGCGTCGCTGATTACGGGATCGTCCAACACGTAATAGCGATAGTCGTGGTACTCGATTTGATTTCTTAACTCACCAATTCTTGCGACGATAGAGTCGATGTCCTTGCCCACGAAAATCGAATATAGCACAACGGGGCCGCGGGTTTGCGTCCCCAACCAAATCTGCTATGATGACTTGGAGCCATGAGTCTTCCGGTAATAAGCAAGATCTTATTTACGATCTCGTATCCCGGGAACGGGCGTCGGACGCACGTTCCCGTGGGGAAGCTGCACTCATTGGCGAAGAAGCAACTCTCTGACATAGAGGTCATCGAAACGATCGATCATCTTTTTTCATGCCCGCGGTGCTTTGAGACTTACCGGTTCGTGCGCACCGCTTACCTTTCGGCGTCATAACCATTGCCATCCGACGACCGCAGTTCGACGGCAGGTGATTCTCCCATGGAAGGGGGCTCGCATGGGCGGGCGGACCCAATGTCCACCAGCAGCCGGGGTGCTGCCCGACGCCAAATGGCTCGGCGGCTGGTAATCCCTCGTGACGCCGGTTTCCGATACCTCTTGAGGGGCCGATTCTGGATAGACCTCTGGCATGAAATAAACTATGACGACTGCTGGGGGATGGCGGCTCAGCTGAGCTACTATTTCCTTCTCGCTTTCATCCCATTCATCATTTTTCTGCTGGCAGTTGCCAGCTACATCCCAGTGGGGCCCGATCTTCAGCAGGACCTCATGGCGTCGCTTGCACGGCTTTTGCCGCATACGGCCTATCTGCTGACCAGCAGCATCGTTCTCAGCCTGATTAATAAGGGAAACACGGGTGCCTTGTCACTGGGGCTATTGTTGACTCTTTGGTCGGCTTCGCGGGCCTTCAACGGCATGATTGGCGTGTTCAATCGTGCTTATGAAGTCCGCGACCGTCGCCCCTTCCTGAGGGTTCAGCTTCTGGCTGTGGGCGTGACCATTGTCTTCTCGCTTTTCGTTATCATCTCGGCCGTCCTGCTCTTCTTTGGGGATCAGCTGATGCGGTTGGTGCTTAGTAGAGAAGTGCTTGAAGAATGGCACCGGGTTCGACATTGGGCGGAGGTAGCGTACTGGCTGGTGCGCTGGCTGCTGACCTTTCTGCTGTTGAATGTCGCTGTGCAACTTGCCTACTACTTGTTGCCCGCCCAGCGTCTCCCTTGGCGTATTTTCACGCCCGGCAGCCTGGTCGCAACTCTTGGCTGGATCGGCGCGTCTCAAGGATTCGCCTGGTATGTCAACTCAATGGCCGATTATCAGAAGGTCTACGGGAGTCTGGGCGCCTTGATCGTTCTTATGATCTGGTTCTACCTGTCGAGCCTTCTTTTACTGGTTGGCGGAGAGATCGACTCGGAAATCTACCGACTCCACAAGGAGGCCGGCCGGGTCAAGGTGCGCCAGCAAGAACAGAACGGCGAGTCAAGACAGAGCACGACTTAACCGCTCGAGCGGGTTACAACCTTTTCGGGGCCACGTAGTCCGCTTCTCTCGCAGGTACGGTGCGTGGCCTTCGCGACCGCCCTCCGCCAGCAAGCCAGACGGTACTGAGCACGGCAGCCGCAAGCGCTGCTCCTATTCCAAACCACAGGAACGAAAAAGATCTTTTCAGGCGATCCAAGAAGTTGCCCGGATAGACCCAGAATTCCTGGGTTGTGAGAGGGATAATTTGGCCGTTCTTATCGGTCAAGTGCGCTTGGAAGACAGTCCTGGCCGGTTCGCTTGGGTCTCCCTGAAATTGCCAGGACCATTCTCCTTTCTCGCGTATCGGGATTTCCTGTGTTGCGGAGCTGTTGGAGACCGGCTTTAGGGCCGGGCTGTCAGCCGTCCAGGTGGCCTCAATCTTCAGTTTCTCACCGAGCAGTTGATGCAGTTCGCGTTCTTCCTCGGTGAACTGTACGGTATCAGGGGAGAGGACAGAAAAAACAACAGTGCCCGTATCTCCTGGGTAAAGTGGAGCGCGAATTTCGAAGCTGCCGATCTTTTGGGTCTTCAGGTAAACATCTTGGATTTCATAGTCCCCGTCGTCCCTCTTTTCGAATCGCTTTTCCCACCTGAGGGCGCGAGCCAACCTGGACGCGTCTTCCAGGATTTCACGTTCCCTCATAGTCCTGAGGTAGCGTGCCTCAAGTGAATTCCGATCGGATGTCAGGGAGCTCAATTGTTTGGATAGCCGGGAATTCTGTTGTTGTGCCTGCTTGAGGTCGGCGTCGAGCTTCTGATTGGTCGCCCGAAGGGTTTCCATTTCTTTTGTGACCTGCGACAGCTTCTGAGACAAATCGGATCTCTCTGTGCGCAATGAGGCGAAACTGCGGTTTACTGCTTCGACCCGAGTCCCTAAATTCGCTCTGGCATCTGTCTCAATACCAAGACGGCTAAGGAGTGAGTTGACCTGCTTATCGTACTCCTGATTTCTTGCGCGGAGCTCAGCGACTTCGCGTTGCAGCTGGGTCTTTTCAGAAGCCAGCTGAGTTCTCTCATCACGGATAGTCGCCAGATTTGAGCGAACCTGGCTTAACTCTCGTCTGGCATTTGCCAGTGCCGTCTCGGCTTCCCTTCGCGCCTTTGATTCATCTCGCGACTGGGCTTGGACCTCCTGCAGTCTTTCCCTGGCTTCACGAGCCTCCGCCTGGGCCCGGCGGTATTCAGGGTTCTTCTCGGAGATAGTCTTGATGACAAAATCAGGGGTAGTGCCCGTGCTGGTCGCGAACTGCTCAATCAGGTGATCAAACTGGTCCTTAATGAACTGCTCCTTGGCTGAATCGATTTCGGTGTACGACAGTCCCGGCGTCAGGGTATTTTCGAGAGCAGAGTCGAAGTCCTGCTTGTTAGGGAACTCCTCGGTAAGCGGGGTGGAAAACCGATAAATGAGTTCACTCTCTTTGCTCATGTCGACCGCCGCGAGCTTGAAGAGAATGCTCCAATTGTCAAATTTCAGGTCGAGAATTCTGACTTGTTCGCCGACCTTGAAGCTGATGGGCTGGTTGGCGTTACTCCGGTCAACGCTGATTCTCTCGCCCACAAGAACCACTTGGCGCATTCCGTGAACTGGAATCTTGAGGAACATGGCCCGGTTCTTGTATTTCTGCACATACTCGTTTTGGAGTTCCCTCGAAATTCCAGCCCAGACTAACGAAGCGCCCAACACCAGCATTAAGACGGGGGCGCCAGCATAAAGTCGAACGGCAACTCTGCTTCTCATAGTCTTTTCTCAGGGGGATTTTAGCACACGCCTCTAAGAT
>DAOTAI010000230.1:0-3052 GCA_035593865.1 Acidobacteriota bacterium | reverse complement strand
ATGGCGGGGCAGCATTGGCAGCGGGCTGCTGGACCGTCCGGCCGCTTCGAAAGCACGTTTATAATTGAACGCGTGAATAGTGACGAAAGGCTGTTAGTCAACGAAATCTTCTACAGCATACAGGGAGAGTCGTCTTTCTCGGGATATCCCTGTGTTTTCGTCCGTCTGACGGCCTGTAATCTTCGATGTGTGTATTGCGATACCCAGTACGCTTTTCATGAGGGGCGTTGGATCCCGATTGAGGACATACTGGCCGAAGTCCTCGAATTCCAGACTCCACTTGTGGAAATCACCGGCGGCGAACCGCTTCTGCAAAAGCCCGTTCATTCTCTTGTCTCGAACGTGCTCGAAGCAGGAAAGCAGGTTCTGATTGAGACCGGAGGAAGTCTCGACATATCCGGTGTTGATCCCCGGGCGATACTTATCTACGACATTAAGTGCCCTGACAGCGGGATGGCGGAAAAGAACCGATGGGAAAACCTCGAACAGTTGAGAAATCATGACGAGATCAAGTTCGTGATCAGTTCACGTCAAGACTATGAATGGGCCGTGCAAATCCTGACGGAAAGACGGCTTGCTCTTCGGCATATCGTTCTTTTTTCGCCTGCCTGGAACATACTGGCACCCGATCAGTTGGCCGGCTGGATTCTCGAAGACAGGCTTCCTGTTCGCCTGCAAGTACAACTGCACAAGGTTTTGTGGGGAGAGCGAAGAGGAGTGTAGGAGGCGAAAAGCGAAGCTTGGATAGTTCGAGGGGCAAAAGAGTATCGAGAGAAAGCTGAGAAGGAGGCGGCGGGAAAATCAAGGACGCCGGTTCCCTATTTTCTCCCGTCCCTTTGCCCCTGCGTCCTTACTTGGCGATGGCGTCCTTGAGGGCCTTCCCCGGGGCGAACCGCACGACTTTCTTCGCGGCGATCTTGATTGGTTTCCCGGTCTGAGGGTTACGACCGGTCCGTTCGGCTCGCTGCGAAACCGAGAACGTGCCGAAACCGACCAGCGTCACCTTGTCACCCTTGCTCAGTGCGCTCTGTACGTTCTTCTCCAGAGCATTCATCACTTCGCTCGCCTGGTTCTTACTGATCTTCGCGTCTTTTGCAATCGCGTCGATCAATTCCGACTTGTTCATACAGTGTCTCCTCCCTAAGTGATACGACAATTGTGAATTGGACCTCTGACAAAGCTGAACTGCATTCAGTGGTTGGGGGATTCGGCAAAAGCCAAACTGGGGTCATCAAAATTAGTCTGCCCCGCGTCGTACCGTAATCTTCCCGGCCTGTAGTACTGATTTTGCCAGTGCAGACGCGGAAAATCCAGTAATTCTTGCTACCAAACCCCTGAATTCGGGGTTCTTGGGAAATCTGGAGGTCAAAAGTAAGCCTTTCGCCGGTCTCCTGGTGCCGTCCCCATACCGGGCCGGCTTTCTCCTTCTGTCAGTCCTCTTCCTTGTTTTGCTTGTGCCCGAGATGAATTGAACCGAGGCCGTGACGCGACTTGATTTGATCGACGGCCGCAAACAGCCGCTTCTCTTTCTCCGTCTCCGGGCTTTGGAACAAGGAATCCGGGTCCTCGGAAGGCGTGACCAGGTCGGACAAGCCGATTCCGATCAACCGGATCGGTAAGCCGGCAAACCCGCTCGTTTCGAAAAGCTCCCACCCGACACGAAAGATTTGACGATCGCTCGAAGTTGCCGTCTCAATCCGTCGCTGGCGGGTATGCGTCTCAAAGTTCTTTAATCGGATCTTGATTTGAATGACACGTCCCGCCAGACCTTCTTCACGGGCCATGCGTCCGACGTCGGAGGACAAATCAAGAAGCGTGTTACGCAACACCTGAAGGTCGTTGGTGTCCTTGTTGTAAGTCAGCTCTCGTGAAATTGATTTCCGGGTTTCGGTCACGCCCACTTCGGCGGAAGCAATCCCTCGAGACCGTTGGTAAAGAGACAGGCCCGTCGTGTTTCCGAACAGCTCCTGAAGGCGTGCCAGATTTGCCAAGCGCAGGTCACGAATGGTCTTGATTCCAGCTTCGTGGCACTTCTTTTCGGTTACCTTGCCGACTCCGCTTAATTTGCCGACAGGGAGAGGGTCCAGGAACGCCTGGACCTGATCGGGCAGGATGACGGTAAGGCCGTCAGGTTTCTGATAGTCGGAGGCCAACTTGGCGATCAGTCGATTCGGGCCGATGCCCACGGAGGCAGTCAGCTGAAGCTGCGAGAAAATGCGTTCCTTAGCCAGACGTCCGATCTGATCAGGTGTTCCCAGGAGGCGTTCCAAGCCAGTAATGTCGACGAAAGCTTCATCCACTGAAACGGGCTCGACGACGGGCGAGATTGTAAACAGGATTTCGACAACCTGTCGCGAAACGGCTGTATAGCGTTTCATATCGGGGCGCAGATAAATCGCGTGTGGACAGCGCCGGTATGCTTCCGATATCGGCATCGCGGACTTTACGCCATAAACCCGCGCTTCGTAAGAACAGGTCGAAACAACGCCCCGAGTGCCCGGTGCCGCCCCGACGATCACCGGCAGACCGCGGTATTCAGGATGGTCACGCTGCTCAATCGCGGCGAAAAACGCATCCATGTCGAGATGCATGATCAGGCGTTGTTTCTCCATATCTCATCGACCCTGTCATCCGCGTAATCCGTGTGTAATCCGTTCTATCCGCGGGTATCCATCGCCCGGGGATAGCACGGATTACACGGATTACACGGATTGCGCGGATGGTCTCTTTGAATTACGGCGCCAGGATTTCAAGTGCCTCGTTCAACAAGGACCGCGCTTCGGCCTCCGTGGGCGCTTCTGCGACCAGCCGGATGATCGGTTCGGTGCTCGAAGCGCGAACCTGCAACCATTTGTTTTCCCACAGCACTTTGATCCCATCGGTCAGATCCAATTCCTCATTCTGATACCTGTTTCTGAGAAGCCGAAGTAATGGCGCAATGTCGCGAGGTTCGCATCGGAGCCTGTCGCGCAGCATCACGTAGTTGCTGAGTCGCGAACGCAACTGGCTTATGGAGACGCCGTCAGTAGCCAGGGCTTCGAGCACCAGCGCC
>DAOTAI010000229.1:0-8089 GCA_035593865.1 Acidobacteriota bacterium | reverse complement strand
GAAGGGTGGGTTTCGAATCCGGACGGCGTTTTTCCCGGCCGGATTGAAACCCACCAACCGCCACCCAGCGTGCATTTACGGTGTGAGGGGAGCTATGGCGCGCCGGGTGGAGAGTAGTGGGTTTCAATCCGCACCGAAAAAACGCCGTCCGGATTCGAAACCCACCCTTCTACAAGGCTACCCCACATACCTGATCAGGATCTCGGCGAATGCTCGCCATCCGCTCGTCTGGGAGACGATCAGTCTTAAAGGCACCGACAGCACCAGCAAGACTCCGCCCCACTTGTATACCCCGCTCACAGACCGGCGGGTCACAAGATCATAGACGATAGCGGTCGCCAGGAAGAGAAATGTGAGCCCATAGAAACCCAACGGCCCCAAGGGCAGCACACCCGGCCAACGGGCGACGGCCGCCGCCAGAATGGAGATATAGGCGAGCAGCACCAAGCGCTTGTGTGACTCCTTCTTGCGCCGTTTTACAAGGGCAGCGCCGAGGAAGATCGCAAACATTGTCATGTCGCCCAGCGGAATGGCCAAAAAGGCCAGCGGATCCGCTCCCGGAGGGGCAGAGCCTGCCCTTGCGGCAGCGATCGCCGTGACGGTTCCGATGAGAGCCATCAAACCTCCCAAAACAGCGCCGGCGACGCCCAGCCCTTGATGGAGCTTAACACGACGGGCGGCAACCAGGCCGGTTTGCACAATAAACAACAGCACCCAGCTGCTGAACACAAGTCCGTGCAGGTGCAAAATCGTGGTAAAGGGCGCCCCGCTGATAGTGGCGTTGGGCGCCTCTGCCGACATCAATCGGAAATAGTAGGTTGGACCGAATCCGATGAGCACTGCAACCGCCATTGTGACCGCCATGCCACTGTAGAAGAGGCGGTCATATGCGCGAGTGGCCAGGGGAGGCACAACCGGTCGAGGAGCCGAGGCGAAGGCCATGTACTTCTCCCTCCTGTTTAAACCAGAGTAGCATGTATCCGCTGCACCAAATCGAGTCGTTCAAAGGACGGCAATACAGCACTCTCGCTGGCCGGGCCAACATCACGGAGCCGTGGTCGGCTGGAAACAGTCTCCTATGGTTCAAACCGGTAATCAGTTGAATTGGTTGATGAATCAGTAATACTCTACGGAAAAGCTCCCCATTAAGGCGACGCCATGATCGCCGCGCCCTGTTCGCTATGCCTGGGGGCGTCGCTGTTCCGAAGCAGGCTGATGCGATTTCTCACTAAGGAGGACCCATGCGAGAACTTCTGATTACCCTTTTGATTTGCCTTGTGGCCTCGGCCAGCGCCACTTTCGGCCAGGAACATCCCCCTGCCAGCGGAGCACCTCAGGATAACCCCCTCAGCGCACACAATCGCATGGTTTACGAATACGTGAAGAGGAACCTGCTCGGCTCAGCAGAAAAGATGCCCGAGGAGGACTATTCCTTCAAGCCCACCGACGCGGTGCGCAGCTACGGACAAATCCTGGGACATGTGGCCGATGCGCAGTACGCGGTCTGTTCCATAGTCCTCGGTGAGCAGAATCCGGCACCGAGTATCGAGAAGAGCAAAACGACAAAGGCCGAACTGGTCGCTGCGATAAAAGACTCATGCACTTACTGCGACAAGGCCTACGCCGGCATGACAGACGTTTCCGGAGTGGAAATGGTCACGCTTTTGGGGCACAAAATGCCCAAACTGGGGGCCCTGAACATGAACAACATCCACGCTATGGAACACTACGGCAACCTAGTCACATACATGCGGATGAAAAACATCGTTCCTCCGAGCAGCGATCGGGGGTCTCGATAACCGGCGAGGCAAGCCAGACAGTGAATTTCAGTGATTGGCGTTGTCGTGGTGTTGACCTGCCTCTGAACGTCACTATACGGTATCAACCATGAAAGTGAATGCACTGCAGGTCCGTCAATCGTTTGGCAAGATTCTCGAGAAGCTCAAGAAGCACGACGAACCGATCATTATCGAGAAAGCGCGCCAGCCGGTCGCGGTTCTCATTTCAATCAAAGCCTTTCGCGAAAGGTTCATCGATTACCGTGAGGAACAGAAACGCCGCGAACTCCTGGAGGCGTTCCGTCAAAGCGCTACCAAGCCCGCGCTCGATTCGCTGACCGCACTCAGGGAAGCGCGCTATGGTCAGAATCATTGATGCTTCTATCGGCATCAAGTGGTTCGTGGAGGAGAAAGGGCGGGAAACCGCTCTCGGCCTGCTGGCGAACGTCCTCGCGAAACCGTCAAACTTCGCTGTCCGGGAGCTTTTCTTCTTCGAATTAATCCACGTCTTTCACCGAGTCTTACCTAATGCCAACGACACCCAGTTGGCCTTGCTCGAGAAAGTCCTTATCCTCGGGATTCCCCGCTTCAGCGATGACCCCGGAATTGCTGCAGGCGACCCGGAAGATACAACGGCTCGGACTGTCCGGGTACGACGCCGCCTACGTTGGACTGGCCAGCCTGCTCGGAGGCCGCTGGCTGACCTTTGATCGAAAAGCGCACGCCTTGGTCAGCCATCTCGAATTGAGCGAGATGGTCGAATGAGGCCAGGTCTCCAAGGCTGAGAACCTCAGGGCTGGCGTTCGGCCGAGATCTGAATGCTTCTTCCGGACTCCTTTACCTGTTTTATCAACCGATAGTCCCTGGTCGAATCTTGTACTCGGGATCGACCACGATCTCGCCCTCCCGAGTGTGCAAGATGATGTTGTACTTAAACCAGGCGTCAGGAGTCTCCTTGAAGGGTCCGTGAACGATTTGGTGTGGAGATGGAGATGGCAGTTTCCGGGGGAATGGAACGTTCGTTTCCTTTCCACGGTCGTTTACTTCCGGTTCTCTTGTCAGAAGATGGTGAGGGTCTTTGATTTCCCACGTTATGTTTTGCCCGGCCTTGATCTCGGTTCGCCAGCGCCTCACCTTCACTTCAAGGTCGTCTAGCGTACCCTGGACGAGAACCAGCACTTTTCCCGGCGCTAGCGGTGGCGGTGCCTGGGTTTGAACGGCTTGTTCCTTGCAACTCCCTTTTCTAATGAGAGCGAACACAACCGATGACAGTGCAGCGAGTCCCAACCACGTAGTCTTCTTCATATCGACTCCCTCCTCCTGATCCAAGAACCTCAGTCACACGGTGTACGGCTTGTCGGATAACGCGCCAGCAAGTCTTGTACAGCCTGGTTACTTCGAAATATTGGCTCGTTGAGCACCTGGCTTGCCCGCTTCCCTTCGTTCAGACTTCGCTGGAGGTAGTCGAGCGCTTCCCTGGGCTGACCTACCCTCTCGTAAATCAAAGCCAGCTTGTAAGCCGTTTGATAGTCCAGCCTCGGAACGGCAACCAGAGATTTCAGGCATTGGCGAGCCAAATCGAATTGCTCGAGCATGGCCAGATACCAGCACTTGCAGCGAAGTGCGCTCAGGTCGTCAGGGTTTTTGCGCAGGTGCTGCTCAACCAGATCCAGTGCTTCGCGATAGAAGACGCGCGCCGTTTCGCGGTTCCCACCCGGCGCCCAGTAATAAATATCACCAAGATTGCCTGCTTCAACGTAACTCGCTTCTGGTTCTCGGTCCAAATAGACCTTGGCCTCCTGCGCGGCTTCCAGGGCCTCACGATAGCGTCCGGCATAAAATTGGGTAACTGCGAGGTTGGTGTAGGTCTGGGAATTCCTGCCAAGTTCCAGGGCCGCTTGGTAACTCGCAGCCGCCTTATCGGGGCAACCAAGCAGGTCATAGAATACAGCGAGGTAATTGCGTCCCGACGGCCGCTTGGGGGCAAGCTCAACAGCCTTCTTCTGCTGCACAACCGCAGCTTTGATATCCCCCAGGACATAGTGAACGTAAGCAAGGAATTCGTATCCCAGCCAGAGTTCCGGTTTTCTGTCGATCATGGCTTGAAGCGACGGAACCACGGCATTCAGCCGCCCCAATCGGCGATAGGAGTCCAGCAGACCGTAAAGCACATCATAGTCAGCCGGACCTTTTTGAAGAGCCGATTCATAGTCGCTAACCGCATGTTCCAGATCATTTCGGGCAAGTGCCGCTTCAGCCAGGCAAAGATCTGCGACGTGGAGTTGGGGGTCGAGCGCTTGAGCTTCACTACAAAGGCGCTCGGCCCTCTGTACCCGGTCCGCCTTATCCACTCGAGTGTCCTGCAGCGTAACCAGTCCCAGGTACGCCTTTCCCAAGGCAAAATTGGGCTCCATTTGGAGAGCATTCTCGAAGTTGTCGATCGCTTCAGCTGGTTGATCGGATAAGTAGCATCCCAGACCACGCAGGAAGTAAATGTACGGCGCCTGGCTGCTCGGGTAGGATCTGAGAAGCAATCGGTCCGGCGGACTCCGATCATCGTTCAGAATTGACCAGCATTTCTCGAGGATCCTGTATTCCAGATCAGCGGGTCGACTGAGAGGAGCCTGAACTTCATACTCCCTTAACACTTTCCCGGTTGTGGCGGAAACCAGTTTCACTGTTACGACAACGTTTCCTTCCCGGAGTTCGAGCTGTCCCGTGAGAACGACATTCGCGCCGACGCTCTCCGCATCCTGTGGGGTTGAAAACTGACGACCGCGGTAAGTGGGTATAACCGTATATGGCTGAGTCATACTCAGCACGTTAAGTCGCAGAGTGATCATCTCGGCGAGGCCGGTCGAAAAGGCGGTTGACATTCTGTCTTGCTCAACCGGCGCAAACGGGATTACGGCGATTACGGGCTTTTCCGGAAACGACGGAGGGCTGAACTTTCGCAGCAGTACGAAGGCAGCCACAGCGAGTACGACAACGCTGAGCAAACCCGCGGCGACCCAACGACGACCAACCCTCGGCCTTCGGTATGGGATTGGTGCGGACCGGCCGGAAGGTTGTGAAACATCACGTTCAATCTTCTTGAGGTGAGCGAGCAGATCTTCGGCGCTGGCATAGCGCAATTCCGGGTCCTTCTCGAGCAGCCGAGAGACGCAGTCCTCAAGTTCCAGGGGCACCAGCGGATTTAACCGCACGATAGGGTTTGGGCGGCTGTTCAGAATGTTGCTGATAGTGTTCGCTCGCGTTCCCGCGGCGAAAGGATGCTGACCCGTCAGAAGCTGATAGAGGACAATTCCTAACGAAAACAGATCGGAACTTCGATCAGCCGGCCGTCCGCAGAGAACTTCAGGCGACATATATGCCCAGGTCCCATGAATCGCGCCCTCCCTCGTGATTTCACTGGTTGTGGACTCATCGTCGCTGATGCCGCTCTTATCCCTCTTGGCCAGTCCAAAGTCCAGAATTTTGATCTCGCCGGAGTTCGTGAGCATGATGTTGGCCGGCTTGATGTCCCGGTGGATAACACCGATCCTATGGGCTGCGAGTAACGCCTCCGTACACTTGACCGCAATCTTTAACAGCGCCTGAATATTGGAACGATCCAAGCCGGCATCGCTCAAGTTTTGCCCTTCGACATACTCCATCACCAGGAAAAGTTCACCCTCCTGCTCGATGACATCATGAACAGCGGCAACTCCGTGATGAGAAATCTGAGCGGCATGGCGAGCCTCTCGCAGCAACCGGCGGCGATAGCCAGGGTCGTTATTGAGATCGAAGCGAAGACGCTTAATCGCGACCGGCCGTTCCAGCCTGGTGTCGAAGGCCTTGTAAACTTCTCCCATGCCTCCCGCGCCGATCTGCTTTTCGACACGATAATGAGAAATGGTCGAGCCTGACAACATCCTGACCCTTAATCACATAAGCCCACGTGGAATGACTTTTGTGCTCATATTATGCTGAAATTGCAGGAACAGTCTACTTTTCCCCTTTTTCGTCTACCGCTAACGCCGTTAATGGATTATGGATACTTCTCCGGTCTGAGAGACTGTAAGAAAATCGGAGTACTTGTCCGCGTAATCCGCACCATCCCTTCCATCTGCGGCTTGGTACCCGCGGACAGCGCGGAAGGCGCGGATAACGCGGATAACAGCGGTCGATTTCGTCACACCTTCGAGGGGTTACCTCGAATTAATGTTCCTGTTTGAGGAAATGCTCGAAGAAAAGGCAGATCTGTTCGTTGGCTTCCGGTGAAATTTTGTGTGCGGGACGATTCGACATGCCAACCCGGTTCTTGAAACCAAGCAGGCGGTTGACCGCCACAGCGTGGTTGAGCGCCCGCCATCGTTCGGGCGGATCCTCCGACCCCCCGGCAACAAAGAAGGGCCGGGGGGCGATGAGGGCGTGCAGTTCGTGGAGATCATCGCCTCTTTCCCGCATCGTCTTATAAGGGCCAACGCGCGGATAAGCTTCGGTCAGCACGCCTCGCGGTCGAAACTCGGTTCCCGCGACGTATCCCAGATACCAGGGCTCCCAATAATTCACGTTGGGACGAGACTCATCAAACACGATTCCCGGGTCGGAAACACAGACCGCCGCAAACTTGTCGTAAAGTGCCCCGGCAAAGAGCGCCCATTTGCCACCGTATGAATGTCCCACGATACCTATCCGACTCGGGTCGATCTCCTCACGCTGAGAAAGGAACGTGTGGCAATTGGCCGCCACGTAGGCCAAATACGACAGCGGTTGAAGCTGCGCCTTGTCCCAAGTTGGATAATAGAGATCCGCATCCGGCCGAGGCGCCGTGGGATTCTGGCCCACGCACAAAGCGGCGATTCCACGCTGAACCAGCTGATAGCCGAAATCGTTCTCAAAGCGTCGGTTTGATTTGATCCCTGCCCCGTCGTCCGGGTAGTAATAAACGTCGATAACCGCAGGAAAAGGACCGGGTCCGTCCGGCGTCAGCAAATAGGCCGCAGTCTTTCGTCCCGGCGCGATCTGAAGCTCGATCCGTCGCCTGGTAAAGCCGACGGATTCGCTAAATTGCTCATGGGCATGGGGCTTTTCGAGAAGCGGTGGCCATGGTCCCAAGAGATCGTGCCATTTCTTGAGCAACTCGCGACGACGTGACTCCCACTCTTTGGCGTTTCGCACCACCCGCCCGTCCTCAAACTGGAGCACCGGACGATAGTCGCCAAAATCATCCTGAAATTCTGGCGGCGTCTGAAAGAAACGTTTGATTTTCTTCCAGGGCTCTGATCCGGGCTGGAAGTCAGCCGGTTTGAAGGGTTTTACAGCCGGCAAAGTACCGGCAAGCAACAAAAAAGCACGGCGGGTGTGGCGGTTCGCGAACGGGCTTGTCATATCAGTTGCCATTAGAGCATACCCCGCGCAGCTGCGCCACTACGGCGGGTGCTCCCACTGCGCACATGGCTTTCCTTTCCGCACTCAGCTAGAATTCATCGGTAATGGCTGCGAAGAAGAGCAAGAAATACTGGGTCGGCTTTGACCTGGGCGGAACGAAAATGCTGGCCAACATTTTCGATAGCAGCTTCGAACTGAGCGGCCGCGCGCGCAAGAAAACGCAATCCAAGGACGGCACCCAGTCGGGCGTAGAGCGCATTATCAGCGTCTTGGGAGAGGCCCTGCAGGACGCTGGGATTCAAAAAGACCAGTTGTCGGGGATAGGGCTGGGTATCCCGGGCCCGCTGGATCCCGACAGCGGAGTAGTTATAGACACCCCTAACCTCGGATGGCATAACCTCCGGCTTCGAGAGCCTATAGAGGCGGCATTTGGCTGCCCAGTCTTTATTATCAACGACGTCGATGCGGGGGTTTTCGGTGAATATCGTTTCGGCGCGGGACAAGGAATGCGGTGTACAGTAGGGATCTTTCCTGGAACCGGCGTCGGAGGTGGCTGTGTCTACGAGGGGCAGATTCTTACGGGGAAGAACCGTTCCTGTTTTGAAATCGGACACATCCCTGTAGTGCCGGACGGCCCGCTTTGCGGGTGCGGGCAACGAGGCTGCCTTGAGACAGTTGCAAGTCGGCTGGCAATTTCCGCTTCTGCAGCAGCAGCCGTTTACCGGGGAGAAGCACCTAACCTCCAGGCGATTGCCGGCACGGATCTTTCCAAAATCAGAAGCGGTGCCTTGTCCGAAGCCATAAGAGCCGGCGATGCGGTGATCGAAGAAATCGTGCGCAACGGTGCCCGCTGGCTCGGAATCGGGGTAACTACCATCATTAACCTGCTTGCCCCGGACATCATCGTTCTCGGTGGCGGCCTTGTCGAAGCCATGCCG
>DAOTAI010000228.1:0-8118 GCA_035593865.1 Acidobacteriota bacterium | reverse complement strand
CCTCTGCTTCCCACCTCGTCTGAGTAACCTGCCTTTTCCCCGCGATGTAGGCCGCGCCTCAGGGCGTGGCTTGGTCCCCTTCCTGCCTCCTTGCTTGACGCCCCCCGCATTAATTCTGGCAACGACTTCAATCAACTCGGGAAACGAGTCAATGGTGAAATCTGCCCCGACGCGGTCGTTACCAAAAAAGCCGTAGTTGCAGTAAACGCTGTAAACGCCTGCGGCGTGAGCCATTTCGATGTCGGGGGAATGATCGCCAACCATCAGGACTTCCGAGGGCTCCACCTGAAACCTCTCCATGATGGATTGAAGCGCCATGGGGTCGGGCTTAGGCTTTTCGAAGGTATCGCCGCCTGCGATGAATTCAAACAGTGAGTCAAGTCCTTCACGCTCAAGGAGCGCGCGGACGAGACTAACCGGTTTGTTCGAGACAATTGCCAGGCGTGCCGGAAGCTGCGGGAGGACTTCGGCAACGCCCGGGTAAGGCGTCGCCCGAGACGCCTCCGGTGCATAGAACTCCATTATTTTGTCCCGGCCGATTTCGGGCACCACGGTCGAATCCCGGAATACCCTCTCGGCCAGGACCGTGACGCCGTTCCCCACCATAGCGACAACGCGGTCGAAGTCCAGGGGCGGAAGGCCGTAAGCCTCCCTGGCGCGGTTAACTGCGGTAACGATGTCTGCACGGGTGTCGAACAGAGTTCCGTCGAAATCGAAAACGATTACTTTAATTGGCATTACAGTGCGTATGGGATCTGAAAGACGCAGAAATAACCGAAAACCAGGAAAGCCACCAGCAATCCCGCACCAAAGATCCAGTGCGGTTTCAAGACCTGTCTGGCCTCCACGGAAAGTAGCTTGGGCATGATCACGTAAAGACCGATTGCCACCCACACTGCTTGTAACGGAGTTAGTAAAAGTCCGTCCAGCATGGCCGCCAGCTTAACCAGGAATACCGGCTTTAGACCAAGTGTGTAGACGATAGTCATGTTCGACAGGAAAAAGAACAACAGGAACATCCGGAATTGCACTTTCCAGGGAATCCTCCCGAAGCCCGGTATGCAGATGCGGCAGGCATCGGCTAAAAGTCTGGGCCAACCCGCCAGTTGTCCGACTTGAGTGCTGACCAGTGCGGCGGCTCCCGATATCAGAAAAAGCACTCCGCCAATCTCGCCCCATCGTGACGAAAAGATGGTCGAAAGGCTGAGGGCCACTTCGGCTCCTTCGGGTGCAAGCTTTCGAGCCCCCAGGACCCCGGCGCCGGCCAGCAGAAAGCTGATCGTCACGAAGATACCGATGAGCATGGCGATAGTCGCGTCGGTATAGACCACCCTGCACCATCCCCTGATCTTCTCCGCCGCTCTTCTATCCAACCTTCCAAGTGCCCCCAGATCGGCCGGCTGGCCCTGGCTGCGGCCAGCTGCCGCTCCATATCCCGCGCCGAGAACCCAATACGTGTACCACACCTGACTAGCGAAACCACCGGCCGCCCAGCCCATCAGGGGAAGAACTTCACGCCAGGGATTTGCGGTAATAGCCCCGGTTGCGACCGCCCAATCCGGGACCTTCGGCAGTTGCGGAATGAAGCCTTTTAAGAAGACGGTGAAACCTGGAAATACCGTAAACGCTACGTAGACTACGCCGATAACGATCAACGAGACGCAAATCGTCATGACGATCTTCAAGTGCTCGAAAATCCCAGACCAGACGACGATCAGTGCGAGTATGGTAACAAACCAACCGCCGAAGTACGGACTGATAGGAATCAACGCGTTAATAAACGTTCCGGCCGCGGAGGCTACTGATCCGATCGAAACAATACCGGCCAGGAACTGCGCCAGGAGGACGATCCAGACCACCCAGTTACGAGGTCCGGGGACCCGGGCGAACATGTCCATCATACCTTCCCCGGTGCAGACGGTATACCGTGCGCCGCTCATGCCTATCCAGTACTTCAGGAAGATGCCGATGACGATCGCCCAGGCGACAGAGGTCCCGAAAACGGCGCCATTACGCGTCGACAGAATCACTTCGCCCGAACCGATGTATTCGGCGCACCAGACGAAGGCAGGCCCAACCAGCACCAGGATCCCCAGCCCTCGGGGCGGCTCTCTGATTTGGAAGATCTCCGTCGTTTCGCTCTCTCGCACAGTATCCATAGCGATCACCTCAAAATGAGCTTAAACCGTCTCTTTTCAAGTCTACAGGCGCAAACCGGATATTCATATTCATTTCTCTCGGGAGAGACAAGGGGGAGTCCAGCTCCCGACGTCGCTTCTTAAACCGGGACGACTTTCTCGATGCTTGCCCACAACAGCTTGGCGGTCTTGTCCCACGAAAAATC
This sequence comes from Acidobacteriota bacterium, assembly GCA_035593865.1. Classification (GTDB taxonomy): domain Bacteria; phylum Acidobacteriota; class UBA6911; order RPQK01; family RPQK01; genus RPQK01. The sequence continues at coordinate 5,774 of DAOTAI010000228.1, read as the reverse complement.
GTTTCGCCTTCTGCGGCCGGAGCTGATCAACGCTTCGCGCAGCTCCGCATCGTTGTCGATCTTAGCGAGTGCGTCTGCGATGCTCTCAACCGAGGCAGGATCGACGTAAAGGGCGGCGTCGGCGCCTACTTCCGGCATTGAGGAGACGTTGGAGGCGATCACCGGGACATCACAGCTCATCCCTTCCAGCAAGGGAATGCCAAAACCTTCAAAAAAGGACACATAGGCAAGAGCGAGGCAGGCGCCCGTGAGACGTCCGAGTTCTTCAGCCGATACTCTTCCAGCAAAGACTACGTCCTTCTTGTAGTTCATACTCGTGGGTGTTGCCTGGTAATTCTCTTAAGCGTTTCGTAGGTGAACCATCCGATTCCGTCGAGTCTTCCGGAAAGCAGCAGGCGGGTGTTGACGGCTATGCGCATATTGTCTCGGGTGCGAGTTTAACATTGACAGCCGGGGTAATCTGTGCGCTTATACAGGCCAAGTCGGGGAGTCAGCGTCCGGGATTTTGTCGAGCATTCGGGCCGACCCAGGAGGAAGCGGTTGCATCGGATCTCCAAGGCGATTGGCAGTCAATGGATCTCTGTGTCCTGGGGGGCGCTGGTCACGGTCGTTCTCCTGGCCTTTCTGGCCAGGAAGCTGGGGCCCGAATACCTGGCGATATACCTATACATCCAGGCCATCGCCTCGCTTTGGGCGATGTTCCAGGACGGCGGTTTTCAGGTTCTTGTTTTCCGGGAAGAGGTCGCTCCCTCCCTGCAAACCGGTTTTTCCGGCGGTTTCCTTGTCCGAGGGTGTTTCGGATATGTCCTTCTTTCTTCACTGCTCGGAGTCGCCATTGTGCAGGTTTCGCCGCTGGATCACAAAGTCGGATTCTCTCTGGCCGTCATCTGCTCTGGTCTGAAGTGTGCCTCAACCTGGTTTCGGCCATCTTGAAAGGAAAAGAACAGTTTGAAAAAGAAGCCTTCTGGAAAATCCGGGTCAGCACTGTGCAGGCCCTTTCTATCATCTTTGTAGCTGAACTTGTAACACCCACACCTCAGCGAGTCTTTCTGAGCCTGATGGTCGCGCAGCTGTTGCTGCTGGTGACCAGACAGGCGCGAACCGTCCTCCCGTGGCCTGGGCTGACCTTACCATCTTGGCGCCTGTGGAAGACCTCCCTCGTCTTCACCATCATAGCGGGTGCGACTTCGGTCTATTTCAGAACCGATGTTGTCTTACTCAAACATCTCCAGCCTGATTTGTCTCTGGTCGGGAACTACGGCGCGGCGTTTCAAATCTTGGACGGGATCGTTCTTTTTGCGACCCCCGTCGTCCACATAGCCTTTCGCCATTTGCGCCTGAGCTGGCGCAAGCCGAGGGTTTTCCTCGGTCGGCTGGGGAAGATCATGACTGCCGCTTTGCTTTCTGCAGTCGTGATTGTAGTTGTTGGAGCACCACTTGCGCCGACGGTGACCGCGGTGGCCTACGGGAAGGAGTATGTCCTCGCCGGAGAAATCCTCCCCCTGTTGCTTCTTTCTCTGCTCTTTCTTCTGCCGAACTTCATTCTCTCTCAGGCTGTAATCGCCCTTAACCTGGAAAGACATTACGCCGTGGCTGCCTGCTTATGCGCCGTTTTCAAACTGGGGACCAACTTTTTCCTCATCCCCAGGTACACGGCAATTCGAGCCGCATGTTCAACCGTGGCCACCGAGGGTCTGCTGATGGTTCTCTTGGGGTACCGCTTGATCAGATGGCGCGGGCTGGTGATTCGGGAAAACGTCCTCCCTGAAGCTGAAGAGGAAGAGAATGGACAAAAACAGAGTCATGTAGAACTTGTTGTAGAAGAAAGCGTCGGGACCGAAAGAGATAAGAAATCCCAAGACGATTGCGTAGGCCGGCGAAAAACCTTTACTTGCGTTTGATCGAAAAAGATTTAGACCAGTCCAGAAGAGGAAAGCCAGCGCAATAGTTGTTCCCACCAATCCGAACTCGGCCAGCAGGTTGAAAAAGCCATTGTGGGCGTTCAAATGGTCACGCTCGATCTTCACTCGTTCAACGGCCAGCAGAGAATCGGACGCATAAGCTCGCAGGGCTTTGTTGTACCCCCCCTGGACCGAACCCGAATACAGGACGGTCTAGGAACATTCGAATCGCACTCTCCCAAAGCATTACTCGTGTGGCCACGGTGTCTGGCGTGGGAGCAGCCGTGTGAAGGATGACGGGAGTGCTTTGGGTATGTCCGCCAACAGCCACGTCCGGTCGGCTCTTCGTCAGGAGGTCCCGGACTTCGCTGATCCTCGATAAGGCAGGGGTGAGCCGCGCCATGGGAATGACTGTAATGAGAAGCACCAGGAGCACGGTCTTTGTCATCTTCCGGTTCAGGAAGAGAAGCGTCAAAGGAATCAGAGCAACTAGAATGGCATTCTGAGAACTGGTCAGGGCCATACCGACACTCAAAATCAGAATGCCTGCATAGAAGAGCAAGTTGTTCATCCCCTCTCTCGCCTTCAGACTGAGCAGGATGAGGATTCCAACGGACAGAAAGCATCCGAGAGTATTGGGGTGTCCGAGTGTCGCCCCGGCTCTTGGCTGCCCGTCCACCACCTGCGCTCTCCCCCTCTGAATACGTCGCAAAGGAAACCGTGAAGTTCCTCACTGCCTACTTCAACCATGGCGACGAGGGCAAGTAACACGGCCAAGGCAGAGACGGTCTTGAGAAAGAACGTCCCAAGTCCCCGATAAGTGGAGAACAGAAACAGAAGACCGAAGGACGTGCTGACGGCGAAGCCATACAGAAAGAGCCACCTGATGGTGTGCGACCGGGGAAAGGGAGACGAAAACGCGGAAGCCAGACCGGAAAGCAAGAACAAAGCGCCCAGGATCAATATCGCTCGGTTTTCCTTGAGGAAGCGCAGGAAGGACCCGAAGGAGAGCAGGGGGAATATCGAACCGATGAGAACAACAACGCCACTGAGGCGGATGGTATTCAGGAAGGGTGAACGTATCGGAAAGCCCACATCCACGCCAGGGATGCAAGCAGAAGGATTACGTAGAGTCGAACCACAAAAGCTTCTCTCATAGTCTCGTGTTTCCCTCGCGCTGTGGAGACTCCTGTATTCGCGCGGCTTTCTCCCACAGGACCGATTGCCTTCCCGTTAAGTAGCGAAAGACGCCTGCAATCGCAGCCAGATTCATAGTGACGATGTAACACGGAACGAAGAACAGCCGGGGAGTGAGGCGGCTTTCCCTCATTGCGTACCCCGCCAGGGCTATGCCATAAAACAGGGATTGGAGCAGAAACGCCAGGCTGTAGACCAGACTCAGGTTGGGCAACACCAGTAGGTTGACTGGGATCAAGGCGACAAGGCAGAAAGGGACCACGAAAGATCTCAGGAATTTGTGTGAAACATACTGGAAGGCGAGCATGCCGTGCTTCAGGGGATTCAAAAGGTTGGGCATGCGAAGCACAGCCTGCAGATTGCCTGCGGCGATCCGGGTCTTCCGTTTGAATTCCTCGGTCACGGAAATCGATGCTGTTTCCAGGGCATAAGCTTCGGGAACGTAAAGGACACGGTGTCCCCTCAAGGCGATGCCCATCGAGATTACGAAATCGTCGATCAAAGTGTCTTCTTCCAACTCGCGAAAAAGCTCGCGGCGAATGGCAAACAACTCGCCGGCCGCGCTGACACATGAACTGATTTGGGACTCTTGCTTCTTCAGCCAGGATTCGTAACGCCAGTATGTCCCTTCTCCGGCAGCCGCGGCCGTATCCCGGGCTAGATGCGATACCCGCTTCTCACCGCTAACGCAACCCACCATTGGATCGGAAAAAGGGCGGACCAACTCCCGAATTGCCCCGGGACAGAGCAGCGCGTTCGCATCGGAAAAAGCGACGATCTCTGTTTGACAAACCTCATACCCCGGTGATGGCCGCCGCCTTGCCCACGGCGGAGTGCAGGTGAATGATGCGGGGATGCTTTCGGATGAGATCCGCGGAACTGTCATCGGAGCCATCAGTGACCCAGAGGAGATCGAGCTTTTCGACCGGGTATTCCAACTCCATGGAGTTTCTTATTTTTCGCTCCACCCAGTGCTCTTCGTTATAGGAAGCCACGAAGAGGGTCACAAACGGCTCGTAATCCCCATCCCCCGCCTTGTCCGGCTGAGAGAAAAGGCGTCTCAGGCTCCCTATCATCAGGACTGCTGCTCCATAGCCGACATAGGAGTAAAAGACGACGATAGCCAGGACCCAGAAGAGGATTTCCGACGGACTCATCCTTTCGTCCTTTCCCCGTCAGTCGGGCGTTTGCCGGAGTTTCCCAAGGATCTCTTTCCGTTTTCCAGGAGGGACGCGTAAACCGCTTTTAGGGGGGCGGCGAGGGTGGACCAGCGCAGGCCTTGCGCCCGCTTGAGTCCTTCTGATCGGAGCATCCCGTAGAACTGATCATCGTCAAGGATCTTGCGGATGCCCTCGGCAAACAGGGAAGGCTGATCGGCAATGACTATGTCGGCGCCGGGCCGGCAATTCAATCCTTGTGCGCCGGTAGAGGTTGAAACCACCGGCGTGCCCGTTGCCCACGCCTCAATGATCTTAATCCGAGTACCTCCCCCGACCCTGAGAGGGACCACGAGAAGACGGGCAGCCTGAAGAAAAGGAAGTATATCGGGAACGTCCGGATGGACTAACACCCCACATTTCTTGAGCTTCCGCGTTAGCGAGGAGCCTATCTCACTTCCTGCGACCCGGATCGTGGCATCCGCACACCGCTCTCTCAGGAGAGGCAAGACTGCTTTAATGAACCATATCAGGCCGTCCCTGTTGGCGTACCAACCGAACGCGCCAGTACAGAGAATCTCCTTCCGGGCCACGAGCCCCCCCGAGGGTTGGAACCGTTCAGGGGCACAGTTCGGAAACACATGGACGTTGGCGCCGTTCGGACAGAGTCGCAGCAGAGAATCCTTGTCCTCCTCGGACACAACCAGACAAGCTCGCGAGCGTTCGACCGCTCTTCTTTCCTCTTGCCGCGTTCGACGATGTTCCAGTTCAGCGATAAATGGGAAAAGAGAATTCCGCCGCTTGAATATCGAGAACGACAACTGTGATTCAACATTGTAAGCGCTGTATACAACGGGCAGGTTTTGAGGAAGGGGTCCCAGATTGCTCATGATTGGGAGTTCTTCCACTTGAACCGCGTCATAGTGGCGCTCTGACAATATCTTGTTGACAGTACGATGGTACCCAGAAGCAGAAAAACCGGCGGAACGAAGCGACATCCCCCCGACTGACCAGGCAGCAACACCCAGGCAACTGCGCACTACCGGCCTGAATGGGATAGGAAACAGCTCTTGGTAATGGCTCAAATGTTCTTCTCTGCCACTAACCGGCTCCTCGGGACGGACGAAACCGACCACATCCACATGGGCAAAGGTTGAGAGTATCCTGCCTAGTTGGAAAGACCGGATCTTGCCGCCGCTGTCCTCTCGGGGAGAGAGCCACTTCACCAGTTGCAGGATTCTCATGGGATCAGGTGACCGTCGGTCAGTAGGCCCCCTTCCCGGACCAGACAGCGAGGACAGTCCTCAGAATGATTTTCAGGTCCAGCCAGGGGGTCTTGTTTTCCACTAATAGAGGTCTAGAGCACGCCTTTCCTTGCAGCTGCGGTCGTTGCGGCCACTCACCTGCCAGAGGCCAGTTAATCCGGGTCGGACCGAAAGAATCTTGGAAGAATCAGGACCGAAACGGTAATGAAGTTCCTGGGCAGGCATCGGACGCGGTCCCACGAGAGACATGTGGC
>DAOTAI010000227.1:0-8168 GCA_035593865.1 Acidobacteriota bacterium | reverse complement strand
CGCTCACTAGGACAGGCGCGCCCGTCGTGCTCTTACGCCCCCCGACTACCCACGCGTGGCTGAACTTAGGCGCGCCTGCGGATCGCGTCCGCTGCGGTTTTAAACCATACCGTTTGACAAACTCTTCGATCTCCCGTACCCACTCCTTGTCAACGTCCTTCTCTTGAACCACCGCTGCGGCATCATCAACGATCCGCGCGGCATTGGGCGCCGGAGCGCCTCTGTCGCCCCTGTCACCTCTTCCACCTCTACCAGGACCCGATGCTGGTGCAGAGAAACGATGCAGATTTGCCAGATCGTTCAACCCATCACCTGCAAAAAACTGCGCCATGTGCCACCACGAAGCAATGCAGTCGGCGGGCGTCCAAGGTTCGGGTTGCAGACCCAGGGAATCGAAAAGATAAACCAGCCGGTCTCGGTTCTCCTGGAGAGAGTCATTCACCCCCCGGCTGAAAGCCTCGAGAAGCTCGCGCGTTTCGGGGTCCAGATTGCGGGCTACTTCCTTGGCGGCACGGTAATAACCGATGGTCCGGAACCTCTTGTCATGGTCCTGGGACGTCTCCCGCCCGTTCAACTTGGTGACGTTCCCCAGCACTTCGGCCGTGCGCCCCTGGATTATCCGGAGCGAGTAGTACATCTGGAAGGCACGGTCTTCGGCCTGCGCATAGCCCAGACCGTACATCGCTCCCGCGTCAGTAGAGGAAAACACGTTCGGTACACCCCACTTGTCACGGACGATCTCGATTTCACCCCACTTGGGATCAACGGCAGCCGCCGTTGGAGCAATGGCGAACAGAAGGAGGAAGGAAGCAGCGCTGATTAGTTTTTTCACTGTGGAACTCCTCAAGCTAACCCGTTACTGAACGTTTCTCAACTGATGAAAAGCTATCAAACCACTCAGGCGGAAGCAACAACTTTGTGGAACATGTTTCTTGCGATCGTTTAACGAGCAATGGTATATATCGGATCTCATCTGCCAGAAAGGAGATGCAATCACAGGTACTCCGGGTGGAATGTTCTCGAAATACGTTACTTCCCTGGCTTAAGGAGGTCTCTTGAAAACTTTATTCCAGCGCTGTCCTCTTCTTTTCCTCTTCATAAACTTTCACCTTGCTGTGGCATCAACTTCGGGCGTGACGTTTCGGTTTGATATGGGAACCGAGCAGTCCCCTGTTAAGAAGGGCTTCATCAAGGTTGACCCTACAACGTCTTACTCGCAGGAGAGGGGTTACGGCTGGCTGGGAAGGTATCAATCGGCCGATGTGACTCCGGCGATGCTCGATCGAATGCCCGCTTGGCAGGAAGATAAGGTCCCCGGTCACATGGGCGTCTGGTACTACCTGCGAGACGGATACGATGAGCTGACGCGGGATGTGGTTTTCACGCCCGAGCCCGTAATGCGCTTTCGTGTAGACGTACCCAATGGTCGGTATGTCGTCAGGATTACTATTGGCGATTTCCGTACGTTAACCACCTCTATCGCCGTCTACGCCAATGACAGGCTGCTAGCCTACCCCGTCGATGCGCGTCACCTCACCGCACGGGGCCCCTACGGGGGCCATCCCGACGCCTGGTGGGGCTGGTACAAAGTAGTTTCCGGTGAGGTGGAGGTCAACAACGGCCAGATCGTTATCCAGCTTAAAGGGGACAATACGCGTCACGAAGAGCTGCTGGCCAAATGCAAGGCGATGCCCGTTGCCGGTTCGTGGCTGGTCGGCCAGAGTGCCGAGGAGCGCTTTGCCAAGACCGTTTATGATCGCAGGCTGAAGGAAATCCGTAGCGGCCGGCTGAGGCAGATGTATGCGGGCGCCCCGTTCTCTCAGAACGCTGTCATGTCTTTATCTATCTACCCCGCCTGGCGCCACCCGGTAACCTTCACCGAGTCAGGACAGATGACGAAGTCCGCGGACATCACCGACGCTGAGTTTCAGCGGGGAGTCGAGGCCTTCAACCAATCGGAATTTGACAAGGCGGCCGAGCATTTTCGGCGAGCTGAGAGTGCCGACAGCTATGACCGCGCGATTGCACTCCTCTGGGTGGCGGGACATCCAAACAACGTGAACTACCTTGATGTCGTCAAAGAGGCGATCCGCCTTCTGGATTCGATCCCGCCTGATCATACTGCTTTCGAAGCGGCTCGCGATCAGCGCGAAATGGCGGAACGATTCCTCCATTTGCGGACGTGTTTCGACGAGCGCAATCAGGTCGCCATTCCGGGAATACCGATCAATTCGTACTACAACCTGATTCACGTTGAAGCACTGCTATCAGCTGTGGACGACAACTCGCCGTTGATCCGGCAGGCGAAACTCATAACCGCCCGGGGGCTCTACATGGCTGATCCGCATCGCTGGGGAATCGCCTCGGCGTTGGGACGACAGTACCTTCAGGACCTCGAGAAGAGCGTGCCGGACAACCGGTTCGTGAAGTTGTACCTGGAGGACAAATGGGAGCCGCACGGCGAGTGGAGCATGAAAGACATCAGTCTGGATGATCCGGATGCGCCGGAGTGGGCAGTTGCTTTCCGGAAGGCCTATTCCCGAACGCTGGAGTTTATCGAATGGTGGATCGAGAACAAGCAGAGAGAGGACGGATCGCTCGGCGGGGGGTGGGGCGACGATGTCGAGCTGGTACCCTTGTTCGGCTGGTACTCCCTGCTCAGCAGCGACGCCTCTCCGATCAGCCTTGAAGGCACCCGAAAACTGGTCAACGGTGTTTACCACTGTTCGGAGATTGATCAAGAAGGAGGATTTTTCGCCGGCTTGGGAGACAACGAACACACCGGGGAGTACACGGGCGATTCCCAGTCGATGATGGTTTGGATTGATTACGGCAATCCCGTCTATTTCGAGCGCTGCCTGAAGATTGCAAAGTTAATGCGGGACCTTTGGTCAGGAATTAACAACGAAGGCCATCGGCACATGAAATCCATTTTCTTCGGGGCTGGCCGGATCGGACTCACGCCGGAATTGTGTAACGACCATGACTTAAACGGCCGCGTCGTTTCACCCGCCTTCCAGACGGCACTCTACAACAACAATCCCACCGTGACTAAACTCTTCCTCGAGTGGGCGGACGCTTGGGTGCATGCCGCCGAGAAAACGGAGAAAGGCAAACCCTTCGGCGTAATTCCGTCCACAGTCGGATATCAGACGGGTACGTTGGGCGGAACCGGCTCCGACAAATGGTACGAGCTCGGCAGTTCGGTCATCGGGAGCGGCCCCCATTGGCCGAAATACCAAGCCCAGTTCATCAGGCCCCTGCTCGTCTGGGCTTATCGTCTTACCGGCAACTTTAAGTATCTGCGTCCCTTCAAGATTCAGGCCGATATCGCCAGAGAACACGATCCGGCCGTTAGAATGCCGGAAGTCGGAAGCCGCGCCTGGATCGCTCAGCAACTGCACAATATCGGCTCGATCGAGTTCTGGGAATCGATCGAGCGGGAGCTGTTACACACCAAGCCATACGAGTTTCCTAAATTACCCCCGGCCAAGGCAATCGAGGCCTACCACCGAATGGACCGGGGCTATCGCGAACGATGGCCGTTCGTTACCACAGAGGCCCTGGCCACCGATCGCGTTTTTATCCCCGGAGGCTTTATAGCGCCGCTGGAAAACGCAACCGGAATGTCCAAGGTCGGCGGCATGATGTTGAGGGGCGCCTTTAACCTCGCCTTTACCTATCGAAACACGACTCGTGACTTCGCGGCCCATGTTCTCGGTCACACCGACCAGAAGGCGCGATTACTTCTGTATAGTTTTGCTAATGAAAGCAGATCGGTCGCAGTTCGCCCCTGGTTGCTTCAAATCGGTGGGCGCTACTCCCTGACCTGCGGGATCGACCGCAACCAGGATGGCGAAATCGAAGAGATCGCCGACCGCAAGGAATTTGATTTCAGGGTCCCGGGACAATCCGTTTGGTTTGAGTTACCCGCCCGCGTGCAGGCTGTCATCGAGATCGAGTTGATCGAGAGCGGCGAGGTCGTCGCCCATCGCCCGGACCTGGCTTTAACCTCCGACGATCTGGAGATCGGGCCTGCACAACAGCTCATGGCGACAGTTCACAATATTGGGAGCGCCGCAGCAAAGGAGTTTCAGGTAATTTTTTTCGAGGGCGATCCCAACAATGGAGGAAAGGAAATAGGGTGGACCCCGGTCAGTTTCCTGGCACCGCCGAACGACCTCACAGCTCAGAAAATCCGGGTCGGCATTGATTTTCGTACTGCCGAAACCCGCGACTACCAAGTGTTTGTGAAAGTCGTCAGCGACCCGTCACAGGAGGAGATCACCCTCGAGAACAACTAGGCTTCGCGACTGTTCACGAAACAGCAGATCCAGGCCATGAAATCTGCCACCAGGAACATTCTGGAAGAAGCCATCAAGTCGAGAGCCGGCCGTACCGTAGGGCGCTGATCCGGCACCGGTGTAACGAGTCGGACGATGCGCCGTCTTGAAAAGCAGGTGATGGAGAACAATTTATGACTGCATTTCTTGGAAAGAACCGTTTCCAGTCCGCCAGATCGCCTCGCACCCCGGTCCGCGGGAGGCTGCGAACCTATCGCACGTTCTGGTCAGCTCTCTGGTTAGGGCTGATCCTGCTCCTGGGGGGCGCCTGGTCAGTACCGGCAGCGGCACGAGACCGACGAATTCCGAACTTCATCGTCATCCTGGCTGATGATATGGGCTATGGCGACCTAGGCTCGTATGGAGCGACCCGCCATCGAACCCCGAATCTGGACAGAATGGCGGCCGAGGGCGTGCGCCTGACAAGTTTCTACGCCCCGAGTCCCGTCTGCACCGCCTCGCGCGCCAGTCTGCTGACGGGATGCTATGCCCGCCGCGTCGGCATGCACAAGGACGTCCAGAATCGCCTGGTTCTGTATCCCGGTTCGCCAACGGGTCTGAACCCGGAAGAGGTAACCATCGCTGAGGCACTCAAACCGGCGGGGTACGCAACCGCCATCATTGGCAAATGGCATCTTGGGGACCAACCCGAGTTCCTCCCGACCAGGCAGGGTTTCGACTACTACTTCGGACTCCCCTACCCGAACAACATGGGAGTCAAGAACCCGAGGCACAAGTTCCCGCCCTTGCCAGTGTTACGGGGAGAAACCGTGATCGAAACCGAGCCGGATCAGGCGTACCTGACGAAGCGATATACCGAGGAGGCCATCGCTTTTATTGAGAAGAATCGAAACCGGCCGTTTTTCCTTTTCCTTGCCCACACCATGCCGCACGATCCCCTTGCCGTCTCGCCGCGCTTTGCGGGAAAGTCAAACAACGGCCTGTATGGCGATGTCATTGAGGAACTGGACTGGTCAGTGGGGGAAATTTTGAAGACGGTAGCGCGCCTGAAAATTGACGACCAGACGCTCATCCTGTTTACTTCCGACAATGGCGGGGATGAACGCCGCCCAGGGACGAACGGGCCGCTTCGCGGGGGGAAGATGAGCACCTTTGAGGGAGGCTTGCGCGTCCCATGCATTATCCGATGGCCCGGGAAATTGCGGGGCGGACAGGTTTGCGATGAACTGACCACAGGCTTGGACCTGATGCCTACCTTCCTCCGGCTGGCAGGGGTACCGCTACCGTCCGACCGGATCATTGACGGCGTAGACATCTGGCCGGTGCTTAGCTCCTGCGCTCCCTCCCCTCGAAAGGTTTTCTACTACTACGCGCTCGGCGATCTCCAAGCGGTGAGGGCGGGCAAATGGAAGCTGCACGTTTCGCCCAAGGCGTCTCCGGAGCTCTACGACCTTGTACAGGACGTAGGGGAAACAACCGATGTCGCCAGTCAGTCTCCCGGTGTAGTGCGACGGCTCCAGGAGCTGTTGGAACAGGCCAAGGAGGACATTGGAGACGGCGCCAGGCAGGGCAAGAATCAAAGGGCGCCGGGGCTCGTGGAACAACCGCGATTCCTCACCTCCCCGGAGTAGTCATCACTGGCCAAAACGCGGCTGAAAAGGGCGCGGAGTCTTGATACCATGCACCGCTAACGGTCGCGCCAAGGCTGCGAATGCGTTTCTCAAAGAGCCTGATATGGTTAGTTAGACTTCGGGCAATTCCCAGCCGCGGCGGTATTCACGCCTGATGTACTGATTCGGACTCGAGCAGTTCGCTACCTTGAAGGCGACCGGGTCCCACTCGATCACCTCTCCCGTACGAACAGCGAGGTTTCCGAGCAAAACGATCATGGTAAGGGGGACCGAATAGTCAAAAGAGGCACCCGGGGTCGGCCCGCCTTTACACGCCGCGATCCATTCCTTGTAGATACCGGGCGAAGCAGGCTCTTTCTCATCCGCCATGTTCGCCAAGACTTCCTTACGTCTGGATTCCGGAAAGATAGCCGGATTTCCGCCGTATATGTCAGCCGCGATCATCCCCTCATCCCCGATAAACAGCTGACCGCTATGTCCAACCGGTGGGACCGGCTCGCCCTGAGGCGTCCACTTGGGCCGGGACGGCTTGAGGTCGCCGTCGCGCCATATTAACTTCACTGGGGGTCGATCCCCTTTGGCCGGAAAGTCGTATTCAATGCGTGATACCAACGGCGCCGTCTCCGGTTTTACCGGGGTCGTCTCCGCCACGACCCGGGAGGGATTCCCCAAGTCCAGAATCCAGAAAGCGGCGTCAAAGCCGTGACAGGCCATATCTCCCAAGGCCCCGGTCCCGAAGTCCCACCATCCCCTCCACTTGAAGGGATGATAGGCGGGATGGTAAGGGCGTTGGGCCGCCGGACCCAGCCACAAATCCCAATCCAGGGTTGCCGGCGTCTCAGGAGTATCCGTCGGGCGGTCGATGGCCTGCGGCCAAATCGGCCGGTTGGTCCAGTACTGTACTTCCCGAACCCTCCCGATAGCGCCCGCCTTAATCCATTGGCGAATGCGTCGAACTCCCTCTTCGCAATGTCCTTGAATGCCCATCTGGGTCGCAACGCGGTACTTCTTTGAGGCTTTCCCGATCAAACGAGCCTCGTAGAGCGAATGCACCAGCGGCTTCTGACAAAAAACGTGCATTCCCAAGCGCATCGCCATGAGGGTTGCGATGGCGTGGACGTGATCCGGCGTCGATATCGTCACCGCATCAATCGATTTTTCTTTCTCCAGCATGATTCGGAAATCGCGGTAACGCCTCGCGGCCGGGAAGGCTTGAAAAGTCTTGGCCGCTCTTTCATCGTCAACGTCACATAGCGCGATAATGTTCTCCGAAGCTACACCCTGGGCATCGACGGCGCCTTTTCCTCCTACCCCGATACACGCGATATTCAGTTTGTCACTGGGTGCCTTATAGCCCGCGCCTCCGAGAACATGCCTTGGAACAATCGTGACTCCCGCCGCAGCGGTCAGAAAATTCCTTCGTGATACCTCTGTTCTCTTCATTCTTGCCCTCCCAAAACTGCAGGGATAAAGGGATAAACTGCAGGGATAAAGGGATAAACTGCAGGGGTAAAGGGATAAAAGGGTTAGAAGGAAAAACCTTGGCCCTTCGGGACTCCGGAACTGCACAAGGCCAAAGCCAATCAAGGAATTGCACTTCGGTTCCCTTTACCCCTTACCCCGTGATCCCTGCAGTCTCCTAGACTTCATCCCGTACTACAAAAGGCTCACGGTACTTCTCGCGCCTCCAGAGTGCATTCGCTTCGGCGCTTCGCGCTCCCCGGAACTTCTCCTTTTGAGCGTCGATCTCCAGCCAGGGACCAAGCACCAGCCCTGAGTTTTCGGCATCGATCCCGTTCCTCTTTAGATGAGACACGAAATTGTGATGCGCCGTAACTACGGCCTGGTGATCGAGCGGCGCCTGGATACTTTCGATGTTCGCTGGACGGCCCAACCGGTACGATATGTTCGCCATATGGCATAAAGCCGCGGATTTGTGGCCCTCCATGATCTCGGCGTTCAGATCCTGTGACCTTCGGCTTCTCACCGCCTCGATAAAGTTACGGGCGTGACCTGCCCCTCCATCACCCGGGAATTGCTTGATTCGCTTCCCCTGGTTGTCGTACACCCAGCCACCTCCACGTCCGCCGCCAAAATAGCCGCCTTCGCACTGGATCACATTCCCTTCCCGGACACCTCGACAATGATCCATGTACTTGGCTTCTCTTGAATGACGGAGGTTGCGCACCTCAATAATTACGGGACAGTCCGGATAGTCGAAAACAGCGATTTG
>DAOTAI010000226.1:0-8168 GCA_035593865.1 Acidobacteriota bacterium | reverse complement strand
GCTTTTCGATTAACTGGAGCGCCTCTTTGTAGATCCTGTCCGCTGCAGCCCTGTCGGAGAGAGCGAACCCTGGAGACACGGCCACGAGGAGAACAGCCATCAGAACAAGAGGACCAGCGATAGTCACCATGACTCACATCACTCTGATCATTTCGTGCGATTCCAGCGAGACTTCCATCGCTCCTCGCCGTCTTTAACGAAGACTGAGAAGCTGAGGAGTTTCTTCTCCTTCCTTAACCAAGATCAATCTGTTCGCAGGAAGGTTTTGGAACTTATCGACCTGCCCACTCGGCCATCGAATCTCGATAAATTGGACCTTCGAAGCTTTCCCCACTCCGAAATGGACTCGAAAGTCGTTTTGTGAGCAGTAACTGCCCCCGCTCGTCACCTCGGCCATCTGGCTCCCTTGTTCGGTGGTGCACAGAACCCGCGCTCCAATTCCGGTCCGGTTCGACTTGCGGCCGATAGTCCGAACCTTGATCCAGTTGTTTCCGTTGGTCGATTCGCACCTGAGCAGTTCGGGGTTGTGATTAACGTTGTTTATGAGAACATCGAGATCCCCGTCATTGTCGAAGTCGCCGAAAGCACATCCCCGGGCTGGCGACGGCGCAATGATCGGGCCACCGATCTGTTCGGTCACATCCTGAAATGAGCCGTTTTGAAGATTACGATACAGAACTTTTCGCTGCGCGTATCCGGCCTCGGTGGTGAGCTTTTCGACTTCCGGGTACACATGGCCGTTCACGAGGAAGATATCCAGCCACCCGTTGTTGTCAAAGTCGACGAAACCGCAGCCCCATCCCAACCACCGTGTGTTCAGGCCGATGCCAGCCTGGAAGGTCATGTCTTCAAAGGCGGTTTCACCGAACGAACCGGTGATGTTGCGATAGAGCGTTGAGGTGTCCCCCGAGAAATTGGTCTTAAAAATGTCAAACCAGCCGTCCCTGTCGTAGTCTCCAGCTGATACCCCCATTCCCGCCTGAGGCTTGCCGTCAATGCTGAAGGCGCAGCCCGCCTCAATTCCGATGTCGGTGAAGGTACCATCGGCGTTATTCCGGTAAAGAGCCGCGGGCGCCGAATCATTGGCCACGTAAATATCAGGCCATGAATCGTTGTTGAAATCGCAAACCAGTACACCCAGGCCATAGGTCCCCTGGGTCTCGGTGATACGAGCCTTCTCCGAGACGTCGGTGAAGGTTCCGTTGCCGTTGTTCTGAAAAAGCGTGTTAACGCCGCCGGTGAGACCGGGCGGGCCACAGGCGACCAGGACTCCCTTGTACAAGCACGGACCCGTCTCCGGCAGAGGGGCGGTCTTCAGATCAAGATCGATGTAACTGGCAACAAACAAATCGAGGTCCCCATCCCGATCGTAATCGAGGAAGGCGGAACCCGAACCCCAGCGCGTCCGGTTTTTGGCCACTCCCGCCTCCTGGGCCACCTCCACGAACGTGCCGTTTCCTTCGTTCCGGTACAGGACATTGTCCCCAAAATAGGCTACGAAAATGTCCTCGTCGCCATCATTGTCATAGTCCCCGACGCACACACTCTGGCCCCATCCGGTTTTATCGACCCCCGCTCGGGCGCTGGTATCCTCAAACGTCCCATCGCCCTTGTTGCGGTACAAGCGATTGGTAGGCATGTAATCCGCAGGCGGTCCGTCTAACCGGGTTCCGTTAACCTGAAATATATCCAGCCAGCCGTCGGAATTGTAATCGACAAAAGCAATACCGCACCCGGTCGTCTCAAGGAGGTATCGGTTTCGGCGTTCATCTCCGAACGTCGTCTTATGGGTGATTCCCGCCTGCCTCGCGACATCGATGAAGCTGATTCCCATGTTGGGAAGCGAGGGACTGCTCAGGAGCAGCACCAGCGGCACAAACCAGCGCATACGTCAGAGAATGAGACGAGGTTTCGACCGGCCAAGTTTCAGGAGGGGTGATTCTTGAGAGAGCCGCTGTTCAGTTTGACCCCGAGGGGTCGAAAGAGAGAGCGATTTTCAGAACAGAAGTTCATACCAGCAAGCCGTAAATGCGCTTTACCACCCGACCCCCCTGTGAAGACGGCAAGACGTGCACGGTGCCGACTCCGGTTTGTAGTACTGCCTTCAGGCGGGCCTTAAATCGAACGGATTCCTCCGACTCACGCCCGTTTGGAGGAGAACGTTCGGGAACGACCGACTGGTCAAGGTAGGCAAAATAAAGGCGGTTATGATCGTCTCCACTTTGAGTTGTGGCGCTTCAGGTCCTCCAGATACCGCGCCAGTTGCAGCTCCGAGAAGAGGTTTTGCTCAATGAAGTAACGGCCGAGCGGTTTCTGGTTCTTCTGCTGGTGACGAAGCATCATGTTCAACTGGAACTCGTTGATGAGGCCGTGCCTCAACAGAATCTCGCCGAGGCGCTCACCATTTTTCCGTTCACCAAGTAGTGAAAAAAGCTCCTCCTCGGACAACCATCCCCATCGGCGGGCTATTTCTCCCAGCGCCAGGCGTTGCCTTCGTTGCCAGACCAGGGCGGAGATAAGTGTTTGCCAACTCACGACGCCGGAGAAATAGAGATACTCGCCCGTTCGCAGCGGCCAGCAGGGAACCCTCTCCGGTTGGTAAATGCGTCCATCCTCGGGGTCCTTGTCTGGCGAGGTGTAAACCGGTTCAGGCCGCCTCAGGTTTGGAATGGCGCTCGCCTTGGAATACTGGGTCAGGTGACGCGACAACTTTTGGTAAGCCTCGTTCACCTCTATGAAAAGTCGGCCGTCGCCTCTGCCCGCCAGCCGATCCGGGTGAGTCGCCAAAGCCCTCTGCCGGTAAGCCTTTTTAAGGTGCGCCCTATCCAGAGCAAGGAGGAACTGCTGATCGATGACAAGATCCGATCCAAACAGAACCTGACAGGCACGCCGCAGTTCATCCCAATGATACATCTGTAACATTTGCACCTAATATAAACTTTTGATACAACAAACCCTTACAGTTGCGAACATTGGGCGTTTAGTTTAGTCCGCGGGTCTGTCATTGATCGGGCTAGCGACGGTGCGGCGTCAATACGACTCGTTTAGAACGGCGCGATATAATCGAGGAAGATGCTTGATTTCAAAGCTTTCAATATCCTTCATCCCGATGGGACGGTAGAGAAGAGTCAGCCGAGTTCCCTGCTTGACACTGAGCAACTCTTGTCGCTCTATCGATTGATGCTCCTGAATCGCCGGCTGGATGAACGCATGATTATGCTTCAGCGTCAAGGCCGGATCGGGTTCTACGTCGGCTCCGTCGGTGAGGAAGCGGCAATAATAGGCAGCGCTTATGCCTTGGACGAGAAGGACTGGATCGTGCCCTGTTATCGCGAGTTAGGCGCTGCGCTGGTTCGAGGATTTTCGCTTTTCGAGCTGATGTGCCAGTTTTTTGGAAACTCGGAAGACCTCATCAAAGGTCGGCAGATGCCGAACCACTATGGCCGACGCGATCTCCGATACCTTTCAGTCTCGAGCCCGGTCGGCACCCAGATACCGCAGGCGACCGGGATTTCCCTGGCGATCAAGATCCGGGGCGGGTCCGAAGTGGTATTGGTTTACTTCGGCGACGGGGCGACCTCACAGGGGGACTTCCACGTAGCGATGAATTTCGCCGGGGTCTACAAGACTCCGACCATCTTCTTTTGCCGCAACAACCAGTGGGCCATTTCCACCCCCGCCAGCTGCCAGACAGCGTCGGAAAGCCTAGCCGCCAAGGGGCAGGCGTACGGCATTCCGGGGGTCCAGGTGGATGGGAATGACCTGATAGCGGTTCACGCAGTCACCGCTGAAGCAGTCCGGAAAGCCCGGCGGGGCGAAGGACCGACGCTGATCGAGGCGGTGACCTACCGATTAGGGGGACACTCCACGTCGGACGATCCGAAAGCTTATCGGGATGAAAACCAGGTGGAACCGTGGCGGCGGCAGGATCCGCTGATTCGGTTGCGTTCCCACCTGATTGCTGGCGGCCATTGGACCGAGTCGGAAGATTCCGCTCTCGAGGAAGAGATTAGGGAACAGATCCAAGAGAACCTCAAACGAGCGGAGAGCCTGCCCCCTCCTGCTGTGGATACTCTGTTTGACGATGTCTATGATCGTATTCCATGGCACCTGGCGGAGCAGCGCGAGGAGTTAAAGAAAGTCGATGAGTGAGGGGGAACGCATCCGCACCCAGAAGTAGGGAAAATCGGCGGCGATTTTTCACAGCTTCTTAGTTCACAGGAACAGGAAAGGTTGGCTGCATGCCGGTCTTGAATATCATCCAGGCAGTCAATGACGCATTGCGACTCGAGATGAGGCGCGACGACCGGGTTGTTGTACTCGGGGAGGACGTAGGCAAGTTTGGCGGCGTTTTTCGGGCCACCGTGGGCCTTTACGACGAATTCGGGCCCAATCGAGTTTTTGACACTCCGCTGGCG
Organism: Acidobacteriota bacterium; assembly: GCA_035593865.1. GTDB lineage: Bacteria > Acidobacteriota > UBA6911 > RPQK01 > RPQK01 > RPQK01. The sequence continues at coordinate 3,750 of DAOTAI010000226.1, read as the reverse complement.
GAGGCAGGGATCATTGGAACAGCGATTGGCATGGCTTTGTACGGTCTTCGTCCTGTTCCAGAGATTCAGTTCGCTGACTTCATCTATCCCGCCTTTGATCAAATTGTAAACGAGGCCGCTAAGATGAGATACCGTTCAGGCGGTCAGTTTACCTGTCCGATGGTGATACGCGCGCCTTTTGGCGGCGGCATCCGAGGAGGACACTATCATTCGCAAAGTCCCGAAGCTTATTTTGTTCACACTCCGGGGCTCAAGGTGGTCGCCCCATCCAACCCCTATGACGCCAAAGGACTGTTGATATCCGCCATCCGTGACGAAAACCCGGTAGTATTTCTGGAACCGAAGCGGGTCTATCGGGCCGCCCGATCAGAGGTGCCCGAAGATGACTATGAAATTCCGCTCGGGGAAGCAAAAATCCTTACGGAGGGGAAAGACCTGACTATCGTCACGTACGGCGCCATGGTGCACACCGTGATGGAGGCCGTCCAAGAGCTCCAGGGGGAGGATGGCGTTCATTGCACGGTCATTGACCTGCGTACCTTGATGCCTTATGACATCCAGACAATTCTGGGTTCGGTCCGCGAGACCGGCCGCGCCATGATCGTGCACGAGGCGCCTAGGACCTGCGGCTTCGGCGCCGAGCTTTCGGCGGCCATTACGGAGCGCGCCATACTGTACCTCGAGGCTCCGGTCATGCGTGTCACTGGTTTCGATACTCCTTTCCCCTACGCGCTCGAAAAACATTATCTGCCGAGTGTGGGACGGGTGATGGAGGCTGCCCGAAAACTGCTCAACTTCTAAAACAAAGGCGAATCATTCAACCGCGTTAGTATCTCTCGGAGCACAATTCATATGGTCTTCCATTTCAAGCTGCCCGATATTGGTGAAGGAGTGGTTGAAGGTGAGATTATCAAGTGGCTGGTTTCTGATGGTGATAGTGTTCGGGAGGATCAGCCGCTGGTTGAGGTGATGACTGACAAGGCAACAGTCGAGATACCATCGCCGGTTGCCGGCAAGATACACAAGCGTCACGGCCAGGAAGGAACGATGGTCTCCGTGGGCGCCGTACTCGTGGAAATCGAAACCGGAAACAGTTCGCCGAGCCAGCAATCAGAGACGATCGAAAAGGTGACCCCCGCGCATCCCCGCCTTCCACGCCATGAAATGGATGTCCTTGCAACTCCGGCAGTGCGGAGGCTGGCACGGGAGCGAGGCATTGATCTAACACAAATCAAAGGCACCGGACCGGGCGGCCGGATTACCATGGAAGACCTGAACTCGCACCGGGCGGAGCCTAAGAAGCAGCGAGTATCGGAACAGACAAAGACGCGCTCGGAACGGCAGGAAGAGCTTGTACCCTACCGTGGCCGGCGACGGAAGATTGGGGAGCGGATGTCTGAATCCAAAAGCACTGCTCCTCACTACACTTACGTGGAGGAAGTGGACGTCACCGAACTGAGCCGAGTGCGCAGCATTTATAACGAGATGAGCGGCGCACGCCTGACTTATCTTCCCTTTATTGTCAAGGCCGTCATTGAGGGCTTGCGTAAATATCCACTCCTGAACAGCTCTCTTGACGAAGATAACGGTGTGATCCGCGTCAAGTATTACTACAACATCGGAATCGCAACGGCCACCGAGGACGGGTTGCTGGTTCCGGTGATTAAGAACGCGGATCAAAAATCGATACTCGAGTTGGCAAAGGAGATCGCACGTCTGTCGGAGGCAGCCAAGGAAGGCAAAATCAAAGTGGAAGAGCTGAAGGGCAGCACTTTCACTATCACCAGCCTCGGCTCGCTCGGAGGCTTGATGGCTACCCCCATCATCAATTACCCCGAGGTGGCGATCCTCGGGCTGCACAAGATTGCACCGAGACCGGTAGTCAGGGACAACCAGGTGGTCATCCGGGAAATGATGAATATCAGCCTCTCACTGGATCATCGAGTGATTGACGGAGCCATCGCAGCGCAATTCGTAGCCCATCTGCGAACGTTTTTAGAGAATCCCGGGCTGCTGGCGTTGGGGCCGCTGTAGAAAGCGCCCTGAGCCGTCTTGAGCGAGACAGGCGCCGAGTCTCAGCCGTGATTGGACGCCCGATTGGAACCCCGCCCGCGGCACAAGCGCTCAACTGGGTATCCATTTAACTGGAACCCCATCAGCGCTCAAACAAGAAATCGCGTTTTGTCCCCGATAGGGACTCAACTGACCCAGGTACTAGAAAAACGGTACCCTGGGCTATCTTCCTTTCTCCCTTCAGGACAAAATGCCAAGCCGTGTTTGAGCGATTAGGTCCACCTGCGGGTGCTCTTTTAACCCATATCCCCCAGCTCATACTGGAGGATGGATATCACTGCAATTGGGCAGGTTTCAGTTCGCAGGATCCGGTTTCCGAGGTGAACGGGGGTGATGGAACGAGCGGCGAAAAGCTCGCGATCGCGCTTGTCCCATCCTCCCTCGGGCCCGACAATTAATTGACACGATTGGATGCCCCGGTTCCCCTCGAGCAGACCGCGTAAGTTCATCCCACCCTGCTCGTCAAGCACGAAGCGCAAATCGGCAGACCAGCTGTCGAGCAGGGATTCCAGCTGGACGGGAACGTTAAGGCGCGGCAAAGTGCTTCGCCCGCTCTGTTTGAACGCCTCGACCAGAATCTTTTCCCAGCGGCGCATTTTGTGCGCCAAGTCGTCACTCCCGCGGATACGAATCTCGGTTCTCTGGCTGATGACAGGAACAATCTCCCTGACGCCCAATTCCACAGCCTTTTGAATAACCCACTCGAATCTGTCTTTCTTTATCAGGCTTTGGGCGAGACTGATTGACAGACCGGACTCGACCTGCTCCGCAACCCGTTCGATGATTTCGCCATACCAGCGCTTCGGCTGACCGGCCAGCCGACAAAGAAAGACGCCGCCCTTGCCATCATGCGCCAGAAACCGTTCTCCCGGGCGGGTGCGCAACACTCGCACCAAGTGATGTGACTCTTCAGCAGAGAGGATGGCGTTGCCGTCTTCTATGGCGTCTGCAAGAACTCGATTCACGGCCTAAGGATACCCGAATTAATACGTGCGAGGCGCAAACACGTCCAGCCGTTCAAATCCCATCGACCGTTTTCCCGAAAACCAAATGCGAGGAACAAGTCCGCCAACAAGCCCGCCTGCTCGGACGTGAAGCCTGAAATGACGAGGTCCGTCATCGCCAGCCGGGCAAGATCGGCGGCCGTCTGCTGGAAGATGCCAAAAGCGAGGTTTGCTATAACGAGACCGAAGCGGTAGTTGAGTGCTCCCGGGGTAGCAGTCGCAAGCCATATACCTTCAGCCTGGTTTCTGGCCAGGTTTTCCTGCGCCATTTCGATGGCCTGCCAGTCATTGTCAATCGCTACGATGAGTGCTCGCGAATTCAGTCGTCGAGCCGCGAGCGCAAGAATTCCCGACCCGGTTCCAACGTCGGCCACCGAACTGACGTCCCGAACCAGTTCTTCTATCGCCATGAGGCATAGTTGAGTCGATTCGTGAGTGCCGGTGCCGAACGCATGACCAGGGTCGATCACCAGGTTGACCGGGTAGTTGGGAGATCCGTCTTCCCAGGAAGGATGGATATAGAAGCTGCGGCCGACCGAGAACCCATGAAAGTTCTTCTTGTAATTCTCGACCCAATCCCGCGGGTCTGAAAGCACGTGATAGAGTCGAGCAGGAGCTTTTCCGCCAGCATTCTGGTATTCACGGCGCAGATCCTGATCGGAGCGAACGCCCG
>DAOTAI010000225.1:0-8267 GCA_035593865.1 Acidobacteriota bacterium | reverse complement strand
CAGAGTCTCGAGCAAGTTTGGCATAGCCCGGCGTATCACAACTTTCGTCAAGGCTTCGAGACCGGGAACTTTCCCCGTGCCTGCCAATCGTGTTATCTGCTGTTCGGAAAATGATCGTGGAGATTCGTACTGTCCTCCCGCGCACTTCTTCGGGAAAAATCGACAAGAAACGTTTGCTACTCAATTCCGAGTCGAGCGGCGTGTGATGGCCTGTATACACGCCGCGCCGGGGGCAACGGAGCTCTCGTCCTAGGCGCTTGTCGAGTAAAACCAATTGGCTGCCGCAAACTGCCAAATGATGGCTGTGAGGATCGACCTTGTTGTTTCTATACTTTGGTTCGATTCTCGGAAATCGTTTCGAGGTTCCTAGTTCTATCGGACTGCTGATTACCATTGATCTGTGCTTAAGGGGCGCGGGGTTATGGGCATGAGAGCAGTTCTCCAAATTAAGCAGAGGAGTGCCCTCAATGGAAGCAAGCGTAGAGATGGATCTCTCCGACGTACCCGGAAACGGCTGGAAGGGAAGGGGTGGATCAATCGAGAGACTGCTGAGTGCGGAGGAAACAGCCAGGTATTTGGGGATCAAGAAAGGTACCCTTTACGTTTGGGCGCGCAGCGGTAAGATTCCCAGTGTGAAGATCGGGACAAGGTTATTGTTTGATCTTCGTGACCTTGACGAGCTGATCGAAAGGCAGAAGCGCGCGCCCCTCCCCACCAAAGTTAACAGAGTTAACAGGCAAGAATAGGCCCCTTTACTCTGGCACTCCGTTTTTTGCCGCGACAGAAGCCGGTTCTGATGCCCGTTGTGGATGGGGTCTCTGGAGTCGCTTGAACTGAGCCGGCGTCAGGCTCGTATACTGCCGAAAGATTCGCTGAAAAGAGCGGACATTTGTGAAACCGGCGAGGTCGGCCACTTCTTTCACCGGACGGTCGCTGCTCGACAGCAGGATAATGGCGCGCGCGACACGCACCCAGTTCACCCAGTCTCGAAACGACACACCTACTGTGCGTTTGAAAAAAGATGAAAAGTAAGCGGGGTCCAGTCCCGTTACACACTCAGCGGTCTTCAACGTGATCCGGTGCGTCGGATAGCGGTAAACGAGGAGCCTAAGCCGCCGTAGCCGAACATCCGACTTGAAAGGCTCACAATTCAGACCATGTAGTTCGAAGGACCAGGATGTGCCGAAGAGTCGTCCTGCCAGCTGATCGGAAAGCTTCCGTTTCGCGCTCCACTCCGACCCTCGCAACTTCAGGACCGTGAGGTGGATTTTATTGACAACGCGAGTCCTGTCAATCTCGCCGAACAGATAGAGATAGCCACCGATCTTGACAGTGACCTCGGTGCCAACCGGAGGAGGGGAAGAGCTGAACACCAAACCGACAGATCCGGCCGATACATCTTTGACAGCGGCATTTTGAACGGTATCGGGAAAACCATTTCTCCACACCTGAGCCTGGGTAAGAACCTTATAGCGAACCGAGCGGCGCTTTTCGTTACAGCCTGGCGCGGGATTCGGTTGCTCACTCATTAAATCTCCCCCCTTCTGACCCCTCTGTTGCGATCGTCATTTCCTGATTTTCAATGCACAGCAGTTTGGAAAGAAGCGACACATCTTTAGGTTGGAGGCAACTAACCAGTGCTACGTGATACGAATGGATATAGCCCTGTTACTACGTTTTCACGATCATTTCGAAAATTGTCAATGTTGTTGGAGGTGTCTGACATGAAAGATAGCGAAGCTGATCTCCCCTTGTCAATTCCGGGGAACGAACGGGCGTTCACGTATTACCCCCCGCTGAGAAGGGTGAAAGAATACATTGAGAAGAATTGGGCGGAACCTATAACTCTAAGTGACGCGGCTCGTGTGGCTGCGATGGAAGCAAGCTACTTCTCGACTTTCTTTCACAGCAAGATCGGAATTCCTTTCAGTGACTGGCTGAGACGTATACGGGTCGCGAAAGCCATCGAGATGATTCAAGAGGAGGATCGCTCCATCTGCGATGTTGCTTTCGCCGTCGGGTTCAACGATCTTCGAACTTTTGGCCGAGCCTTTAAACGGTACACGCAAAGCACCCCTATGAACTTCAAAAAGGCATGTCGACCGTAAAGGCGGCTGCCGCTTTGATCCCGACACGGCCACAGGACTGACACCTGTGGTTCGTGTCGACCGACACATCTTCACCAGACGGCGCATTACTTAGCCGCGCTCGATTTCGCCTCGAAGACGTGGCCTTTCGTACTCTATGATGGCCTCGATAATCTGGTCGAGACCATATGTCGGGCAAAAGCCGGTCAAGCGCCGCACCTTCGAGATATCCGGCACACGGCGCTGCATGTCTTCAAATCCGGATCCGTAGGCTTCGTTGTACGGAACCAGTTGGATGTCTGATGAGCTTGCGCTCAGGGCTTTGACGCGTTGCGCCAAATCCAGAATTGTGACCTCTTCATCCGAACCGACGTTGAAGATTTCGCCGATTGCCTCGGGCCTCTGCCCGAGATCTGCCAGGACGCGGACGACATCCGACACGTAAGTAAAGCATCGGGACTGTGTGCCGTCACCGAAGACCGTTATTGGTTGTCCTAAGAGCGCCTGGCGGACAAAGTTCGGGAGCACCATTCCATACTGGCCCGTTTGTCTCGGCCCCACGGTATTGAACAACCGAACGACGACAACCGGAAGCTTTTTTTCGTGCCAGTAGGCAAGGGCCAGGAATTCATCGATGGCTTTGCTGCAGGCGTAACTCCAGCGCCCCTTGTCAGTTGGTCCAAGAACCAGGTCATCCGTTTCTTTGAACGGGACTTTTGAAGCCTTACCGTAAACCTCGGAAGTGGAGGCAATTACTACTTTCTTTTTTTTCTTGTTAGCGAGCTCGAGAATTATCTCCGTTCCCCGGATATTGGTCTCGATAGTGCGGACGGGACTTTCCACAATCAGTCTCACGCCTACGGCGGCCGCAAGATGATAAACAAGATCGCAGCGGTCCACGAGTTCGGCGGCTGCCTGGATGTTCATGATGGTGTCGATGGTGTAATGGAACCGGGGATTCTCCTTCAGATGGACGATATTCTCGATCGCTCCCGTGGATAGATCGTCGATAACGAAAACGTGGTTTCCTTGCGCCAGGAGATACTCGGCCAGGTGAGACCCGATAAAACCTGCACCTCCCGTTATCAGTATTTTCATACGCGCAACTACAACATAATCGGCGGAGAAAACAAAGCGTCTAGCGACACTTGACCACGAAAAAAGGGAGGTTACCTGACGCCTCCCTTTTGCTCCTCGAGTGCGGCTCTCGTCTAGTTGCAGCAGTCAACACTTTGGAAATCAGCGACGGATTTTGACATTTAGGAGAGTTGCGCAGTATGGGGTGTTACCTATTAGAAAAAGGGTCCGCATATTCACAGGCGGATAATCCAAGGGGGATCCAATTGATTGTTGAAAGAATCCAGCAGAGCCTACGTGCGTCTTGCTACTGCAACGAGAGAGTGTTCGACTACTACCCCGCTTTACGGCGGGTGAAAGAATATGTGGAGAAGAATTGCTCGGAAAGCGTTACTTTGAGCGCAGCCGCCAAAGTCGCTGCCATGGAGCCGAGTTACTTCTCGACATTCTTTCACGCAAAGGTAGGAATTCCTTTCAGCGATTGGCTGCGAAGAATCAGGATTGCCAAGGCGATCGAGTTGATGCAGGAACAGGATCATTCCATTTGCGATGTCGCCTTCGCGGTAGGCTTCAACGATTTGAGGACTTTTGGGCGGGCCTTCAAGCGTTACACTAACCTGACTCCAATGAGTTTCAAAAAGGCCTGCCGGCCGGAGAATCGTTCGAGTGTGATTGCGAAGTTTGAACGTCCGGATCGCTCGGTAGCCTAGTGGTAAGACCTGGACTCTCGGCGTACAGGGCTGGTTCCACCCTGTCCGTCCATGCAGAAGCCATCAGCCGGTTGTCTGGCAGGAGTGGAACCGCTGCCCTTGACGGCGAGCCGCCGTCCAGCTATTAAGAAACAAGAACCCCATGGCGACACCGATAGGACACGGCTTGGCCGCTCTTTCGCTTTTTTGGGCCAGCGGAAGGATCGGGCAGCGCACCTTTCCCTTCTTATGGTTGGCGGTGATCTTCGCGCTGATGCCCGATTTGGATTTTCTTCCCGGCATGATTATCGGGAAGCCTGCGGCTTTTCACCATGGCGTCAGCCATAGCGCAGGTTTTGCATTGGTGGCCGCTCTGATTGGTACGGTACTGGCCCGACGAGGGACGGGCCGTTTGTCGGGCGCCCTTTTCCTGCTGCTCTTCTTCTCTTACTCGTCCCACCTGGTGCTTGACTACTTCGGTTCAGACAGCCGCCCGCCTTACGGGATACCCCTTTTCTGGCCATTGTCTTCGGAGCGCTACCTTTCACCGGTTCCACTCTTCCATGGTGTCCACCACGTCCGGAGTACGGACGGTCGCTTGGCTGAATGGGTGCAGGGCGTGCTAAGCTGGCAAAACGTGGAAGCAATCGCACTGGAGGTCCTGCTGCTCCTGCCTTTCCTGATGGCGGCGAGGTGGTGGCAGCTCTCAAGGAACGTCAAGGAGCCTGTCAGGCAGCTTGGTCCGGTTGGCGATCAATAACGGCTTTGCTGCCAGGCACCAAACCGTATTCCGGAGGGTTGTGGAATGAACGGTTGGAAAAGTCCAGAGGCATGCGTTGCCGTGCTGGTGGCCGCTGTATGGGCGACCGCGTCTTCTTTCATGTTAGAGGCCGCTCCTCCTCCCTACCCACCCAGCCCGGTGATATCCAACGTCATTTTTGAATGGTCTACTCTGCGAACGGAGGCGACGGGGAGTGACAACTGGCCGATCACCTGGGCCGACGATGATCATCAGTACACGTCCTTCGGCGATGGCGGCGGTTTCGGTGGGACGAACTCCGACAGCCGGGTGAGTCTGGGAGTTGCTCGAATAGAAGGATCGGCGTCCAACTACAAAGGGTACAATGTGTGGGGTGGAAAAAACGCCGAGAATCGGGCGCAATTTGAAGGCAAGTCGTACGGCATCATTTGTATCGACGGCGTGCTTTACATGTGGGTATCGCCAGGATCCTGCGAGACGAATTACAGCGAAGTGCGACTTGCTCGATCAACCGATCACGGCGCGCATTGGACACTAAGCTCGTGGAAGTTTACCAAGTCGCAGAACTTGATGGTTCCCACCATTCTGCAATTTGGAAAAGACTATGCCGGGGCGCGCGACTCGTACGTATACCACTATTTCATTCACCCTTCTCCCGCTCCAAATACAGGCGACTGCCTGCATATCCAGAAGCCTGGAAAAATCTACCTTGCTCGCGTGCCGAAAGATCAGATGATGACCCAGTCAGCTTATCAGTTCCTTTCTGGGTATGACTCACGAGGGAATCCCATTTGGTCGGATAACGTTTCCAGCAAGATCCCGGTTTTTCAGGACCCGGATAACGGAGTAGGCTGGACGGTCAGTGTGAGCTACAACCCCGGGCTGAAGCGATACCTGCTGATCACGGAGCACACAAAGACCTACCCGGGCGGCGGGAACATCGGAATCTTCGATGCGCCGGAACCTTGGGGGCCGTGGACCACTGCCCTCTTTCAAACACCATGGGCAGGTGTGAGGAAGAAGTGCTTTTTCTGGAATTTTTCGAATAAATGGCTCAGTCCGGACGGACGTGAGTTCGTGCTCGTCTTCACCGGCCGTGACCACTGGAATACGGTTAGGGGAAGGTTTTTATTGCATGACCTGACCCTGTCTGATCCACCCAAGGCTCCGTCAAATCTCCGGATTACCAAGCCCTGATTCACGGTTTTCCGGGTTTAGCCCCGGTCCAGCCAGGGCTTCGAACACCGGTTCAAGAAAGACGAACAGGTCACGGTCATCACCCTCCCGAAAGAGCTTTCTTTCGTCGGGGATACCGATCCGGACGAGGATGACGTTTAAAGACCGGCTGATCACGGCGACCTGGGGCCCCACGCCGTAAGCAATAATGGCATCGCGGGGCAAGCCCCGGAAAAAACCGTTCGTATTCAGATACCAACCAATGGCCGTAATCGGCGACATGCCGGATTCCTGTGCTTGCGCTTCCTTGACAGGCGCCGGACGCAAGAGCTGCTCGACGACGGTCTCCTGCATGATTGTACGTTTCTGAAATCGCCCTCGGTTCTTTATCATCTGCGCCACACGGGCGACCGCCCGGGCCGTCATGGAGGTGCCGCTCCCAATCGAGTAAAGCGTCATCCCGTCGACAAAGTGCGAATCACCATATCCGATTTCCCAGTTTGCAAGGCCTATCCCCAGAGGTTCCATGATTTCTCTCCGGTACAGTGTTCGTAGGTCGCTTTTCATTGTCTGGTTCTGCCGGAACGCCCGGGTGATCGTGTACGAGAGGATGTAATAACCGCATCCGCTGTAGATGTATCGGGTACCAGGCGATACTGCCAATGGCACGGTGGTCTGTGCCAGTTTGAACCGCGTTTCCAAATTTCGCTCGTAAGTTTTTCGCCACAGCTCCTTGTGCTTGCGAGGGGAAATTCCGTAGAAGGGGACGTCCTCCATTCCTGAGGTATGTGAAGCGAGCTGTCGGAACGTGATGCGCGACTTGTCAGGATCCTTTTTCCAGGCCGGCAGGAATTCCGCTACTGGCTGGTCAAGAACCAGAACGCCCTGCTCGAGGGCTTTGCCGAGAAGCAAGCCGCCAACCAACGGTTTGGCCGCCGCCGCGAGTTGAAACCGGGAGTACTGATCAAGCCCCTCGGCATACCACTCGTAAATTATGGCGTCGTTTTTGATGAGGAGCAGTGCCCGCGTATCATCGGCGAGGACACTAAGGACGGCGTTGTTGAGTGCCTCTGCATCGAGGCCCGATTCCCTAATGGACGCAACCTCCCACTCAATGCCCGCAATCAGTCCTATCTCGGTAACGATCGAGAGTACCCGTCTTTCGACCCCAGGCATGTGAAGAATGATCAGGGAGCAAGGGATGGCGATAATCCAGAGAAGCAGGAATGCTTTGAGCAGTTTGTTCTTCATAGCGTATGTTTTTGAACCACAACATGGTCAGCACACCAAAAATAAGTACGAGCTTGATCGCGGCGTTGGATCGAGATGAGCCGGCGTGTCGAACCTGATTACAAGAGGGGCGTCAGTAAGGTTGGTCGTTACGGACGGCCTTCTTGTAGGCTTTCTCTCGGCAGCAAGCCCTTTGTTTTCAGTATCGCGCAGGCGGCGAACCGGCGTCAAACGTCGTTATCCCGGGAAATCTGCTTGTAGCAGCGCCTTTTTCTATGAAAGCGATGAGTCGTTTGTGCGGAAAAAATGAAGTTGTCGTGAACGCAAGTGTCGTTGTAAATCGTTGTTAGACAGTCACTTCTAGTCCCAGTTTTTAGCCAGCGTCCCCATGTTTGCCCACCATGTTTGCCATGTTTGCGTGCAAGTGACCGGACTCTAATCAATTCGGCCAGGAAAATCGCTGCTGGATAGTCCGGCCACGATCAATTCGCAGCGGCTTCGGACGCGTTAGCATAAGGGACTGTCCCTAAGCGGTCCTCCCTAAGCGGTCCTCCGATCTGTCTCACAGCGGCTTGGACGCTCGCATTACCGCGCGTCACAGAAAGGACTGTCCCTAAGCAGTCCATCCGAACTCTCGTCGATTCGAAACGTGCCCACGCCTCTCGCCCTACTGGCACTAGGACCATCAGGAACCTGCCCAAAAAACTGAGTAGGAAAAGCTACGTAATGTCCGAAAGGTTCAAGTGATTGACGAGACCGCACGAGGCTGCAGACGCTACAGTGGCAACACATTCGGGCAATTGCGCCCTCCCTCTGTAACAGGCTCACCCTTTGCCGATTGATGGAAGTGAGAAGGCGAAGCTATGCGCTTTAGACAGCGAAGCGATACCTCGTTATGAAGAAAGTCCGGAAGTCCGTGCTCTTGAGATTCATCGTGACGGCGGCTCTTTTCGGGCTGATTCTCTCAAAGCTTGGTGGTTTTGGCGAAATCGCCCGGGTCCTTAAGGGGATTTCTCCGGCCTTTATCGTTCTTACGATCGCCGCCATTACGGTTGACCGCGCTCTCATGACGTTCAAGTGGGGTCGGCTGCTCGCGGCTCAGGGATCGAATCTCGGGCTGCTGCCCGGAATGAAGATCTATTGCGCCTCGATGGTATCGGGAATTGTGCTGCCGATGAGCGTGGGAGCGGATGCGGTTAGAACTTACATGGCCTCGCGCATCGGTTTGAATGCCGGCCGGGTTGTCGC
>DAOTAI010000224.1:0-8276 GCA_035593865.1 Acidobacteriota bacterium | reverse complement strand
CGTGTTTGGGACTCGCAGGGCTCCGACTCAGGATGGAGCTCTCCCGCTTTCTGGGAAATGGGCCTGCTCAACCCGTCTGACTGGAGAGCAAACTGGATCGAACCTGATTTACCCGACGATACCTCCAAGTCAGGTCCTGCATTCATGCTTCGCGCCAAGTTTCAACTGAAAGGCGACATCGCCAGGGCACGCGCTTACGTCACCAGCTATGGCCTTTATGAAATGTTCCTGAACGGCCAGCGTGTCGGGGACCAGGTGTTTACCCCAGGCTGGACCAGCTATAACAAGCGTCTGCAGTATCAGACTTACGACGTCACCGCACTGCTGAACAACTCGGACAACGCCGTCGGCGTGCTGTTGGGAAACGGCTGGTACCGGGGAGAAATCGGTTTCGAAAACCAAAGGAATTTCTACGGCGACCGGTTGGCACTTCTTGTCCAGATTCATGTGAAGTACCGCGACGGCCGCGAGGAAACCATCGTAACCGACCAGAGTTGGAAGGCTGCAACGGGCCCCATCCTGACGTCCGGCATTTACCATGGTGAAACCTACGACGCCCGCTTGGAGAAGCCCGGCTGGACTACCCCCGGTTTTGACGACAGCCCTTGGTCGGGCGTCAAAATCGCGAACAGGGGAAAAGACAACCTTGTCGCGCAGGTCGGGCCCCCTGTTCGCAAGATCCAGGAGATCAAGCCCGTAAAAATCCTCAAGACTCCCGCTGGTGACACCGTTGTAGACATGGGCCAGAACATGGTCGGATGGGTGAAACTCAAGGTTCAAGGACCAGCCGGCACGAAGGTCACTCTCCGCCACGCCGAGGTGCTCGATAAAGAGGGCAATTTCTACACCGCCAATCTGCGAAAGGCCAAACAAACCATCGAGTACACTTTGAAAGGGAACGGAGTTGAGGTCTTTGAGCCTCACTTCACGTTCCAGGGCTTTCGCTATGTGGACGTCGACGGATATCCCGGTGAACTGACGCTGGACAGTCTTCGCGGGGTGGTCATCCACTCAGATATGGCGAAAACCGGCCACTTTGAGACTTCCAAGGAGCTGATCAACCAGCTCCAGCACAACATCATCTGGGGGCAAAAGGGAAACTTTCTGGATGTACCGACCGATTGTCCGCAGCGCGACGAACGACTGGGATGGACCGGCGATGCCCAGGTGTTCTGCCGCACCGCCGCATTTAACATGGATGTCGCCTCGTTTTTCACCAAGTGGCTCGCGGATTTGGCTGCCGATCAACTGCCCAATGGGAGCGTTCCTCACGTGATCCCGGATATATTGAGCCGGCCAAACCGGCCTTCAGCCGGATCAGCTGCGTGGGCCGACGCCGCCGTCATCATCCCGTGGAATCTTTATCTGGTGTACGGAGACAAACAAATCCTGGAACGGCAGTACGAAAGCATGTCTCGATGGGTCGAGTACATGCGCCAGCGCGCAGGGGACGATCTCATCTGGACCGGGGATTTTCATTTCGGTGACTGGCTGGCTTACTCGACAAACCGTTCTGACTATCCCGGAGCAACGACCGGAAAGGACCTGATCGCGACCGCCTTCTTTGCTCACTCCACCGAATTGCTGGCGCGCGCCGCGCGGATTCTTGGCAAAGAGCCAGACGCGAAAAAATACGAGCAGTTGGCCGAGCGCATAAAGAAGGAGTTCGTTCGGGAATTCGTGACAGAAACCGGTCGAGTCGGTGAGAACACGCAGACCGCCTACGTCCTGGCGCTTCATTTCGAGCTTCTTCCTGAACACTTGCGAACCAGAGCCGCCGAAAGACTGGCTGCCGAAGTGCGCGAACGCAAGCACTTGACCACCGGCTTTGTCGGCACCCCTTACCTGTGCCATGTTCTCACGCGGTACGGCTATCTTGACGAAGCCTACATGCTCCTTAACCGGGAGGAATATCCTTCCTGGCTCTACCCGGTCAAGCAAGGCGCAACGACTATTTGGGAGCGATGGGACGGGCTCAAACCAGACGGTTCATTCCAAGACGAGGGGATGAATTCGTTTAATCACTACGCCTATGGCGCGATTGGGGAATGGATGTACCGAGTCATGGCGGGAATCGAAGTTGATCCGGCGGACCCGGCTTACAAGCACGTTCTGATTCAGCCACAGCCGGGAGGCGGATTTACGCGTGTTGACGCTAGATTCGAATCCATACACGGGAAGGTTGCTTCGGCGTGGACGATCACCAATGGCGTTTTCGATCTGGCCGTTGAGATCCCGGCAAATTGTCGCGCCACCGTGCGTCTGCCGAAGGCAGGCTCTGCCGCCAAGGTGACGGAAAGCGGAAAGCCTTTGACGCAAGGCAACGGGATTAAAACCATCCGCAGCGAAGACGATGCCGTAGTCGTGGAAATCGGCTCCGGTCAATATCGCTTCGGTTATCCATGGCCGGCACCAGCCGCGGGCAGCGAAGAATGACCTCTGCTCTGACGTCTTGGGACGTTGGTGGTGCCAACTCTTCGTTTGTAGTGCCCCCTACCGGCGGGCCTTAAATCGGTCATGTGGTGACAATTGACCGATGGGCAACTGCCCGGCTAAAGCCGGGAGGGCACGCCGGAGAGGCGTGCAAGGAGAGTAGCCGGGGGTGGAGCGTTTTTCAGCGACACCCCCGGAAACTGGAGAGAAGCAGTTCGCACCCCGGTAGGGGTGCGAGGGTTTTTCCTCCCACTCCTTCAGAGTGGGAAGCCCTTTCCCGTCCATTTCCGGGGGTGTCGCAAAAAAACGCTCCACCCCCGGCGACTCTCCCTGCACGCCTCCGGCGTGCCGTATCTCTCAGTCGGACAATCTCAACGTCAACAACGTTTTCGTCGGCTTTACACGGCTGTGTATTTTCGCCAAACTCCAGGCCCGGCTAAAGCCGGGACTGCAGACTTTGAGCGCCCCGTGTCCATCAAGGCGTGGCCACCGAGCGCTCCTTCTCGCGCAGGAAACGGGCCAGCCCTTCGAGGTTGTCGGTATTGATAAGGTCCACTCCCGCATCCAGGAGCAGTTCCCAGGCGGCGGGAGTATCGGGGGCAGACCAAAAGCGGACAAGATAGCCGGCACTGTGCGCTTTCTGGACAATCGACCAAAGCTGCTCGCGCTCTCTGGCGGGCAGCGGTCCTCTTCCCGACCAGGTAAAATACCGGGTCCAGTTGTCGCTCAAAAGCGGCATCACCGAAGGATTCAATCCGAGGTCGACATCCGGGAACCGGCCGTCCAAGCCGGCCAATCTGCTCGTCTCACTCAGCATGAGCGAAGCCGCCCTGTTTCCGGAAATAAGCACGGTCACCGCACCTCGTCGAACTCCCGTTGGTTCAAAAACCGTCAACATCTCCCGGTAACGCTCCAGCACTAGCCTGAGAGCCCTCCACGTGGGTTCTGCCTCGGATTTGACATCGATGAGAAGTGTGAAGGGGGACTCGGCCGGATAAACCTTCCCGCCGTTTTGCCTCACCCGTTCGAGCAACGGCTCCAGGTAAAGGGCTTCGAGAGTTCTCTCCGGCTGAATCTCATCTTCCTCATGCGCCACCAGCAACTCGCCGTCCCTCAAGAACACGTCGGCTTCGACGTTGCAAAATCCCTGGTCCAGCGCATCAAAGAGAGGACGGGGATGCCGATAGTCATTGTGAGAATGAGCCCGAACCAGAGGAAGAACCGGTTGAGCCGTCCCGGCGGACTGCACCGGCACAAAAAGCGCAAGCCAGTGAAGCATCAGCAAGACAGAGACTCGCGTACGATCCTCCTCTAGCTCGAATCTATCACAGTCCTGCGCGTGATCTATTCCCCATGAAGCTCCACTTCCTGTCCGAACTCGGGGATCATGCAATTCCAGCCCAGCCGCTCCCTGATGCGCCTCTCGAGCGCTTCGCAGGCAGATTCTTCTCCATGGACCAAGAAAGTGCATTTCGGCGGCTTGCTGAAGCAGGAAAGCCAGCACAGGATTTCCTCGTAGTCGGCATGCGCTGACAATTCCTCCATCTGAACGATCTCGGCATTAATCGGGATCATCTCGCCGTAGATCTTGATTTCCTTCGCTCCCTCTACCATCAGCCGCCCGCGGGTTCCTGCCGCCTGGTAGCCTACAAACAGAACCGTGTTTCGCGGGTCAGGAAGGCGCGCGGCGAGATGATGGAGTACCCGTCCCCCGACCGCCATTCCCGAACTGGAGAGGATGATGCCCGGTCCGCGATGCTTGATTGCCCTTTTCGATTCGCCCTGCCCTCGGGTCACGGTAACCGTCTGCAACAGACTGCGCAGCCCGTTTTTTGTTCGCGCCTTCATTTCTTCATCATGTTCCTCGGTGTGCGCGAGGTATTCCGTAGTGGCACTGATCGCCATGGGGCTGTCCAGGAAGATAGGGATGGGTGGAATCTTGTTTTCCTCTCTCAGCTCGGTCAATAGGTACAGTAATTCCTGCATACGGCCGACGGCGAATGAAGGGATAACCACCGTCCCCCCGCGTTCCACGGTCCGGTTCACGACCTGGGATAAGGTGGTCTTGGCGTCTTTAGCCGGATGGAGGCGGTCGCCATAAGTGGATTCCAGCACCAGGTAGTCGGCCTCAAACGGCGGCGCCGGGTCGTTGATAATTGGACGCGCGAACCGTCCCAGGTCGCCACTGAACACTACACGCGGTCCTTTTTTGCCGTTACGACCCAGGGCTAGCTGAATAAACGCTGAGCCGAGGATATGGCCCGACTGCCCAAGGCAGGCAACGATCTTCGACGCTACCTTAACAGGTTCATAAAACGGGATTGGTTTGAATAGCCTCAAGCAAGCCCTGGCATCCTTCTCGGTAAACAGAGGAAGAGCCGGTTTGTGCTTCGAGAAGCCCTTCTTGTTGGCATAGCGGGCATCTTCTTCCTGGAGCCGCCCGGTATCCGGAAGAAGGATCTTACTCAGGCTTATAGTCGATGGGCTGGCGTAAATCGGTCCCTTGAATCCATCTTTGACGAGGCGGGGCAGATAGCCGGCGTGATCGATATGAGCATGAGTCAGAATGACCGCGTCGAGGCGCCTGATGTCTCCCGGGAACGGGGCCCAGTTACGGAGCCGCAATTCCTTGAGCCCCTGAAACAAACCGCAATCGATAAGAACTTGTGCGTTGCCTGAGGTCACCAGGTGTTTGGAGCCGGTCACGGTGCGAGTCGCACCTAGGAAGCGTAGTGTATTCATCGCCGCCCGATTGTAGTCCATCCAAGCGGCGTTGAATACCCTTGATCGGCGGGTGAAATGGACGAGATGGACCAAGTGGACAGAGGTAAATTCGCTGGTCCGCTTCGTCCACTTGGTCCACTTGGTCCACTTCACGCGCCGATCAACAATTGATTTCCGCCAGAGATTCTGGTATTTAGCTCCAGCCGTCACACATCGCGACATTAAACCCAGAGACGGTTAAGAGAGGCTCAATGATAAAGATGGGAAAGACTGCCGGGGATTCTTTTCACCCCGCCGCTGCACTCGATTATTTGCCGGTTGAACGGCTCCAGGCGCTGCAGTTGAAACGCCTGCAGGCGGTTGTCCAACGGGCGTATGAACGGGTGCGGCTGACGCGGGTAAGGATGGACGAAAGAAGCATCCGTCCAGAAGACATCAAGTCGCTCGAAGACATCCGCCGGCTTCCGTTCACGGTAAAGTCCGATCTGCGCGACACGTACCCTTTCGGGATGTTCGCGAGTCCCATGGAAGATGTAGTCAGGCTCCACTCCTCAAGCGGAACGACCGGCAAACCGATCGTCGTGGCTTATACCAAGGACGATATTGAAGTCTGGTCGAGCGTCATGGTCCGAAGCCTGGTGGCGTGTGGTGTGGGCCCGAATGACATCATACAGAACGCTTACGGATACGGGCTTTTTACAGGCGGACTCGGGGCACACTACGGCGCTGAGAACCTGGGCGCCACCGTGATCCCCATTTCGGGCGGAAACACCGACCGGCAAATTATGGTTATGAAAGACTTCGGTGTGACCGCCATCTGCTGCACACCGTCCTACTTTGTCCACCTTGTTGAACGCGCCTGCGAACTGGGTGAGGACATCCGGAAATTTCCCCTCCGCGTCGGCGTATTCGGCGCCGAACCATGGTCAGAGGCGATGAGGAACCACATCCAGGAGCAGACCGGGATTAAGGCCCACGACATTTACGGGTTGTCGGAAATCATAGGACCGGGGGTGGGAATCGAGTGCCAGTGCCAGAACGGCCTGCACATCTTTGAGGACCATTTTTATCCGGAAATCGTTGATCCGGAAACCGGCGAACCGTGCCCGGACGGGGTAGAGGGCGAACTGGTGCTGACAACTCTGACAAAAATGGCGATCCCAATGCTCCGGTACCGAACCCGGGACATCACCGCCATAGAGACGAACTCCTGCGGGTGTGGGCGCACCCTCCGGCGAATTCGCAGGATCTCGCGCCGCAGCGATGATATGATCATCATTCGCGGGGTCAACGTGTTTCCCTCCCAGATTGAAGCAGCACTCCTGGCCGTGGAAGGGACAGTCCCTCATTACCTGATCGTGCTGACTCGCGAAAAGGGGCTCGACCGCATGGAGATCCAGGTGGAGGTAACCCCGGCAGTATTCAGCGATACCGTCGGTGCACTCGAGAAACTTCAGTCGCGAATCAAGAAAAGCGTGGAGAATATCTTGGGAATCTCCGTCGGCGTCCGCCTCGTTGCGCCGCATACAATCGAGCGCAGCATGGGCAAGGCCAGACGCGTGATCGATCACCGAAATGCCGGTTCCTAAACGGAGGACACGTCCATGAAACTGCATCAATTGTCCGTCTTCCTTGAAAATAAGCGCGGTCAACTCAGTGTCCCGTTGAAGATTCTGGCCTGTGCCGGCATCGACATTCGCACCCTGTCGCTTGCAGACACCGAGCAGTTCGGGATTTTGAGGCTAATTGTGAGCGACTGGCAGAAGGCGAAGGCCGCCCTGGAGGCCGAGCATTGCGTAGTCAACGTAACCGAGGTCGTCGCCATCGAGGTGCCCGATCGACCGGGCGGGCTCACGGAAGTCCTCAGAGTGATTGACGATGCGGCTGTCGACATTGAATACATGTATGCCTTCACTTTCCAAAG
Source organism: Acidobacteriota bacterium (assembly GCA_035593865.1). Classification (GTDB taxonomy): domain Bacteria; phylum Acidobacteriota; class UBA6911; order RPQK01; family RPQK01; genus RPQK01. The sequence continues at coordinate 1,195 of DAOTAI010000224.1, read as the reverse complement.
CGGCCGCGCAGTGCTCATTTTCCGGTTCAACGATCCCGATGCCGCTATAGAGCAGCTGCAGAAGGAGGGAATCGAGGTCGTCGGGAGCCGGGAATTCCAAGAGAGTTTTCCCGATTAGATACACATATCCAAGGACAGACCGACACGTTGACACGGCAGCGACAAGCTCCAGTCGTTGCCCCGATCGCTGCCGCCTGCCGGGTACTTGGACCTTATAGCCCTGTGACTCGCCATATGACAGTAGCCAAAGTCATCACTGAACAACTCCAAAAGGCCTCCTGGATCCGGAAGATGTTCGAGGAGGGCGCCAAGCTGCGACGTGAACGCGGCGCCGAAAACGTTTTTGACTTCACCCTGGGCAACCCTGACCTTGAACCGCCACCGGGCGTCATCGGATCGGCTCTCGCTCATCTTCAGGAAGCGCGCCCGAGAATTCATTCCTATATGCCGAATAGCGGCTTTCCGGAAGTGCGGCGATCAATCGCCGAACGACTTTCGGCTGCCACACGGCTTCCGTACACCGAGGACCACGTCGTGATGACTGTCGGCGCGGCCGGCGGCCTGAACACTATTCTCAAAGCTATTCTCGATCCGGGCGACGAAGTCATAGTGCTGGCCCCCTATTTCGTCGAATATCTCTTCTACATCACTAATCACGGCGGTACGCCAGTAATTGTCAACACTGGCCCGGATTTCCTTCCCCGTATGCCGGCAATCCGGGACGCTATTACCAGCCGAACCAAAGCCATCATCATCAATTCTCCGAACAACCCGACCGGGGTGGTCTATCCTCCCCGGGTGCTCGAGGAATTCGAGGACCTGCTCAAGAAACTCGATCAGGACATTCTTCTTGTGAGTGACGAGCCATACAAAGCCCTGGCTTTCACCGGGATCCGTCCCCCCGAAGTCCCGACTTTCGTAACCCGCTCCGTACAGGTTTACTCCTGGTCTAAGGCCTTGGCGATACCCGGTGAGAGAATTGGTTTCATCGCAATTTCGCCGCGCCTTCCCGATGCCGCACAGCTCTTTAGCGCCTGCTCATTCGCTCATCGGGTCTTGGGATTTGTTAACGCGCCCGCGCTCTGGCAGTTGGTTGCAGCCGACTGCTGGGACCAGACGGCCGAAGTCTCCGTCTACGAAGAAAGAGCCGACCTCTTATGGGAAGCTTTACGACGGATCGGGTACTCGGTGGTGC
>DAOTAI010000223.1:0-8378 GCA_035593865.1 Acidobacteriota bacterium | reverse complement strand
CGGATCGACTGATGATTTTCGCCGTTTCGTTGATCGCGCCCATCAGCTTGGTTTGGGAGTCATCCTTGACGTGGTCTACAACCATTTTGGTCCCGAGGGAAACTGCCTGGAAGAATACGCTCGGGAATATTTCACCGACCACTACACAACCGATTGGGGAAAAGCCATAAACTTCGACGATGAAGGTTCGAAACCTGTCAGGGAATTCTTTACCAGCAACGCAGCGTACTGGATCCAGGAATTTCACCTCGACGGCCTGCGCCTGGACGCAACACAGAACATTTATGACTCCTCGCCCCGCCACATCCTGGCTGACATAAGCAAGGCGGTGCGTGCTGCGGCACCCGAGCGAAGCACTTACCTGGTGGGCGAAAATGAACCCCAGGAGACTCGACTGGTCAGGCCCGTTTCCCAAGGCGGGTATGGACTTGACGCCCTTTGGAACGACGACTTTCATCATTCCGCTCGGGTGGCCATGACCGGACGCGCCGAGGCCTATTTCACCGACTACCGCGGGACGCCACAGGAGCTTCTATCGGCTACCAGGTGGGGTTACCTTTACCAAGGTCAGTACTATCTCTGGCAAAAGAAGCGCAGAGGCACGAATGCTTTTGACCTCACGGCCCAGAATTTCGTGACCTTCCTAGAGAATCATGACCAGATCGCGAACTCGAGTTTCGGGCGCCGGGTCCACGAGCTGGCCAGTCCGGGCAGGCACCGGGCCATGACTGCGCTGCTGTTGCTGGCTCCACCGACACCGATGCTCTTCCAGGGACAGGAGTTCGGCGCCTCTCAACCCTTTCGTTATTTCGCGGATTTCGGCGGAGTCCTTGCCAAGAGTGTTCGTGAGGGCCGGCTGGAATTCCTGAAGCAGTTCAGAAACATGATTCCTCTTGAATCGCAGGAGGCTTTGCCCGACCCTGCAGATAGAGCCGGTTTCGAGGAGTGCCGCCTCGATCCGGATCGAGACCGGCGTCGCAACGAGTCGTTTTTCAGGCTTCATAAAGATCTGCTGAAGATTCGAAAGGAGGACCCGGTCTTCCGGATGCAGGACAACTCCCGCGTTTTCGGCGCCATCGTTGGCCCCGAGGCATTTCTGCTTCGGTTCTTTGGAGAGGATCACGACGATCGGCTCTTAATCATTAACCTTGACCGCGACATTGAGTTGAAACCAGCCCCCGAGCCCCTTTTAGCGCCGCCAGAAAACTGCGATTGGGAGCTGATATGGTCGAGCGAATCCCCTGAATATGGAGGAAGCGGCGTCCTCCCGTTCAATGGATTACAAGAAGTGCGTGTTCCCGGACAAGCGGCCTTAGTGTTGAAACCGAAGCCATCACAGGTAATTGAAGATGCAGACGCAAACTCCGACCGTTGAGCCCCAGCCTTGGGATCTCACCATCCCTTGGAACAAGGGTGATGCTGACAGCCAGGAACTCCTGCTTGGTCGGGAATGGCTAGTCACAAATGGCACTGGTGGTTACGCCTCAGGAACGCTTTGTGGTGTGGTGACCAGACGCTATCACGGCTTCCTGGTGGCTGCCTTGCCCGCGCCGCTGGGTCGCATTGTGATGCTTACACAGGTCTCGGAGGAATTGCGCATACCCGGGGGCCGAGTTGTAAGACTCGCCGGCCAGGAGTACCCGGGGGATCCTCTGAATCTCGATTGGGTGGATACCCTGGCAGAATTCCGCCTTGAGTCCGGGCTGCCCGTGTGGCGGTACGAGATAAGCGATTTCGTTCTCGAGAAAAGAATCGTCCTTCCTTATCGACAAAACACGGTCTATCTGACGTATCGGCTACTTCGCGGGAGCGGCGAGCTGCGGCTGCGGCTTCGCCCCTTCATGCACTTCCGTCAACATGAACAGGCTCTTGACCGCCCTTTAGAAGACCATTACAGGGTCACCGCCTTGGGAAGCCAGGTGGAAATCGAGGCGCCCAGCGTCGCCTCCAGTGCCAACTGTGGAGACACTTATCCGCCCCTGCGGATGCTACCGGCAACCGAGGCCGGTGCCTTGGTGCTTGACGGAGGCCACTTTCGGGACATTTTTTATCGCCTCGAGTTCCGCCGGGGGTACGAGGCCCGCGGCACGGTTTGGAGCCCCGGCTATTTCCGTTTCAACCTGGCCGAAGGTGAGACAGCCGGGTTGGTTGCCTCTACCGAGGAATGGGAAACGCTTCTTGCCTTGACGCCGCAAGAGGCTTGGGATGCAGAGATCGAGCGGCGCCGAAGGCTGTTGGAAATGGCAGCGCCAGAGGCGAGACGAGGCCCGGCGTCCCAACTGGTGCTGGGAGCGGATCAATTTATTGTCTCACCAATCACGCGAGCGGGAGATGTGGCGCGAGCCTTGGCGTCGGGCGACGAATTCCGAACCGTGATCGCCGGCTACCATTGGTTCACCGATTGGGGACGCGACACCATGATCAGTCTCGAAGGACTGACCCTTGTTACCGGGAGAACAAGCGAAGCCGGCTACATCCTCCGTACTTTTGCGCACTACATCCAGGACGGCCTTATTCCCAACATGTTTCCCGAGGGTGAACGCGAGGGCTTGTACCATACAGCGGACGCCACCTTGTGGTTCTTCCATTCTCTGAACCGTTATCTCCAGTATTCGAATGACAGGGCAACGCTTACTCTCCTTCTTCCCAAGCTGATCGACATTTTCGATCACCACGTGGCAGGAACCAGGTTTGGTATTCGGGTTGATCCCGCCGATGGGCTTTTGACACAGGGAGCCGAAGGTTACCAGCTGACCTGGATGGATGCGAAGGTCGCTGATTGGGTGGTAACGCCGCGGCGTGGGAAGGCGGTCGAGATCAATGCGCTCTGGTACAACGCCTTGCGCCTCCTGGAAAAATGGGTGAAGGAGGAGCGGGGAGAGGGCGAGGCAGGCCGGATTGTTGAACACGCCGAAAAAGTCCGCGAGTCATTTAACCGTCGCTTCTGGTACGAACAGGGACAGTACCTTTATGACGTCGTCGATGGCGAAAATGGAGATGACCGGTCATTCCGGCCAAATCAGGTTCTGGCCATTTCTCTGGATCATCCCGTCCTTGACCGTCGCTATTGGAGTCCGGTTCTTGAAGCGGTCGCAAATAGGCTCTTGACCCCCGTTGGACTGCGCTCGCTGGCCCCGGACGAGCCCCACTATAAAGCGCGCTATGACGGGGATCTGCGGTCCAGAGACGCTGCCTACCATCAGGGAACGGTATGGGCCTGGTTAATCGGCCCCTTTGTGGACGCCTGGCTCCGCCTTAATCCTGAGGAATACTCCAAGGCCTACGGCTTCCTGGAAGGTCTGATACCCCATTTGCAGGATGCGGGAGTCGGGACGGTAAGCGAGATTTTTGATGCTGAAGAGCCGTTTACACCCCGGGGATGTATTGCACAGGCCTGGAGCGTGGCGGAACTGCTGAGGTGTCTGGTCAAAACCAGCAGATAAGCTTTATCGCGGTGTTTAAGATACGGGAAATTTTCCCGAAGACGAGGTGCTAGGGATTTATAGCTGAATTGGAAAGCTCGCCATGATGGTTTTTTGGTTTTCCTGTTCGCGCACTCTTCGAGCCATGGCAGCAGGAAGCACGTTTAACTGGCCTCGGAATTGCTTCCTTCGCTCACAACGATCCTGACAAATTTCTGATCAGGATTTCCGAGGTCGCTGAAGGAGGAAGAAACATGCTCTGGACACTATTTGTGATCCTATTGGTTCTCTGGCTTTTGGGCATGGTGAGCTCGTACACGCTTGGCGGGTTTATCCATATTCTGCTCGTAGTCGCGGTGATTATTCTGTTGTTCCGCCTGTTTTCGGGCCGAACCGTGGTTTGACGGCCGAAATGACGCCGGCGCGGCCACGCTGCGCCGGCACCAGCTCTCCGTTGAAAGTTTCCAAGGTTGACTGGTGCAGGCCCTTCCTGGGACTCGCGGACCTGTCCCCTGGAGGTCGCTCATGACCCTGCCCCGCGTTTTGACGGCAACTGCACTCGTAGTGCTGCTCACAGCGTCCGGTTGTGTGATTAACGCCGTTCAGCAAAAGCAGGACTATGTAGAGAACGTCGAACTGCGTCTCAGACAGGTGAGCGTTAGGATAACTCAGCTCAAGTTTTTGCACGCGGAGAGCCGTGAATCAGGTTTGAGCGAAATCCCTGAACTATCGGATACGTTAAGTCAACTGGGTGAAAAGCAGGAAGTCGCCGCAAGAAAACTGGACCAGGTAAAACACGCAAGTGTCGCTAATTGGAAGGATGTCAAAAGCACCATGGACGCCGTCCTGGACGACCTCGAATGGTCATGCGAGGTCGCCGCGGTTATGCTCGAGGAGGCGTTGCTCGAGATGGATGAACAGGGTTTGGATTGGAACAGCCTGCTCGTCAGCCTTCCCCAATTAAGGCCACGATGATTCACGGCGGCTAACCCTTCCTTAACCCCATAAAGGTTCATCTGGGATATCCATCGCGCAATGAATCCGCCCACTGTGAGAGCTTATGCTTACAGCCTACTGAGCGCCTCTTGGAACAGCAGGAAAATCAAGGCCAGATAAAACAAGGGCTGTTTTAATATTACTGCGACATTTCGCTTCTGCGGAACAAAAAGCCATTCCCAGATATCCGAATCCGCCGGTGGACACAACAGACTGTTTAGCAGGACCGCGGCTAGAAGTGCGGTTCCTTCAAATCCCAGAAAGAGGGCAACCGTTCGTACCTGGGAAGCAGCCTCCACCAGAGCAACCAGCGCTGTCGCCGTAGCTGCAAGACCGGTAAAAAGTAGAGGAGTAGCAGCAGCCATAGATGAAGACGGTTCGTTTTTCACAGCGCGAGAAGATACCACATAGAGAGTTTGCTGCATAAGGAATTTCTTATTGCCAGAATGAGAAACAAGCAAACCAATTGCAAAATTAGGTGCTTAAGGCCAGCGGCCTGATTCAGAATTGCCTGGGGCGAAGGCTAGCCTGAATCAGGCCGTTGAAAACCTTGGTTTTCGCAATTGGCTCAAGCATTACTCGTAACGCAGGGCCTCGATAGGAGAGATTTTCGCAGCCTGGCGCGCTGGGTAGATACCAAAAACGATACCGACCGAAGCCGACACACCGACGCCGAGCATGACGGAAAATGGGGTGACGATTGTGGCCCACCCCGAATATGAAGCAACCAGCTGTGAGATACCGTAGCCAAGGGAGATGCCCAGCAGCGCACCGCTCAGACTGATACTGATCGCTTCCAGAAGAAACTGCCGGCTGATGTCCCGTTGCCTGGCACCCAGCGCACGGCGCAGGCCGATCTCGTTGGTTCTTTCGAGGACCGAGGCCAGCATGATGTTCATGATTCCGATGCCGCCGACCAAGAGCGAAATTGAAGCGATAGCGCCCATAACGATATTGAAGATCCGTTGTGTTTGCCGGTTCTGCTCAAGAAGCTTTTCTGGAACAACTAAAGAGAAGTCATCGATTTGACGATGGGTGCTTCCGATCAATCCAGAGATCAGCACGGCGTTCTCCCGCAAGGGTGCGTCCTCTGGAATCTGTACTATGATCTCGTCCAGCTGGTTCTCGACCGGATCACGTTCGAACTTGTTCAGCAGGGTCTGGAGAGGGATATAGATGTCGTTGTTCGGATTCTCGAGCTTAACTCCCTGAAACTCCTCCTTCTCCACCATCTGATCATCCAGAATGCCAATCACAGTAAACCATTCCTGGTTGATTTTGATCTGCTCTCCAATGGCCTGGTTCAAGCCGAAGAGTTTTCGGCGCGCCGTCATTCCCAACACACAGACCTGTGAAGATTCAATCTCATCGATCGGCAGGAAGAAAGAGCCTTCGACGACGCTCAAGTTATTAACGACGGGATAAGTCGAGGTCACACCCAGAACCCGGGAGTCGGTCTTGCCATAAGTAGAGGCCAGCATAAACGTCTTGAGCAACTTTTTGGCGGTAACAACTGTTCCTTCAGGAAGCGCCTTTTCCAGGGCAGCTATATCCCGGAGAGAAAGCCCCGGAGAATCCTGACGGATAACCTGCAATTCGCTCGGTTCGAACTGCTTGGCCTGGATGATAATGTTGCGGATCCCCATTTTCTTAATGACTTCCAGGGCCTGCTGCTCAGCGCCTGCGCCAATCGACAGCATCGACAAGACGGCGGCGACCCCAAAAATCATTCCCAGCATGGTGAGAACGGTGCGCAGTTTATGGCGTGTCAGGCTGATGGATGCGACTTTCAGTAACTCGATAACGACCATGCGAAATCCCTCGAATCAGTAAGCCACAGCGAAACGGCGTCCGCGAGTTGCAGCAGGAGCAGGAGCGCTGAAATCAGGCAAGCGAAGCTTTTGTTTTTCGAACGGGTGTTGGAGGCAGACCTCTTCTCCGCCCCGCAGTCCGTCCAGAAGATAAAAGCCGTAGTCGGCATCCTGTATTGTCACCTTGCGCTCGGAATAGCTGCCGTTTTCCTTTACAAATACGATCGACTCATTCCCCTTCTTGATCACGGCGCTTCGGGGGACGACGATGGCACCATCTCTTCTGCCGATTTCGATCTGGCCGAACATCTTCATGCCCGGCTTGAGTTTGTCCATAAGTTCCAGCGGGACGTCCAAGACAACTTCGCAGACGAAATATTTCCGCGGATCGGCCTGCACGATCTGTTGCGCGGCGCTCGCCACCTTCTTGACCTTGCCGGTAATTTTATAGGTCGGAAACGCGGCAAGGGAGACACGTACGATGTTGCCCGGCTGAACCCCGGCGATGTCATTCTCGACCACGTTCAACTTGCCTTGAAACTTCTCTAGATCGGCAATCTCCATCAGGGTCATTCCCGGCCAGACCTCGGTCCCGACTGTCAGGGTCCGCCCCCAACCTAGTCTCCGGTAGAGCATCACTCCGCTGGCCGGCGCTTTTATCTCCAATGCGGAAAGTGTTTGTTCGGCCAGTTTGACTTCAGATTCCGCTCTGCCGCTCTCGATCTCGAGAATCTTCAGGTCGGCATCTGAAAGCTCACGGCTGAGCGAGGCTTTTCGCTTCACGTTCGTTTTCCGGTACTCTGCCAGAGCCGCGCTCATGATCGATTCTTCGATTTCCCAACGTGAAAAGATCTCCTCGTCCTGGCGTACCTGGCTCTGGGCAAAGTCAAGTTCCATCTCGGCATCGGTGTAGTCGATATCGTAAATTTTGTCCTGGCTTCGGGCGTCCTCCCGTGACTTCTCGATCCGTGACTCGTAGGTTTCGGCGGTATTCTTGTACTGCTGCAGGTAAAGCACTGCGTCGGAATCATCAAACCGGACGAGGGTCTGTCCCTTGGTGACAATAGTGCCTTCCTTTTCGAGCCAGGCTATCGTCAGGGATCCACGCGGAACACGGGGAACCAGTACAGGCTGCATCTCGAGGCCGGTCAGTTCTCCGTCGGCAGCGACCGTAAGGGTATAGTCTTGAGATCGCACCTTTACGGTCGGAATTGGATCCTCGATTCCCGATTTGAAGTAGGAGCCGACGATCTCCTCGGCGGTGTCTTTGAAATAGGCACCCGAGAGGGCGATGCTGAGTACGATCAAAGCCAAAAGAGCGATTCTGAATTTCATCCGTGAGAAAACCCCAAAAGATACTGAAGACTACGCTAATCGCAACACCGTCAATCAGCGGCGGCCACGGCTGCTTCGGCCGGACGACCCGCCACCTGGTCTCCCTCTGAAAGCCCCGCCGTGACCACGGCGACGAGACCGTTGTTCTTACCCAACTCGACGGCGCGTCGCTCGATCTTTTCCCCCGATTTCACCCAGACAAACGACTTGCCGTCCTCTATCTCAACGACAGATAAGGGAACGGCCAGAACGTCGGTGAAGCGATCAGTTATGACTTCCAGCCGCGCCACCATACCAGGTCGCATTCTACCCAGATCTTTTTCTTCGAGATCCACCTTCATTTTCAAAACCTTGACTGGTCTGTCGGGCGAGGCCTGGTTGAAGACGTTGCTTGTGAAACTGACCTTCCCATGAAAGACCCGGTCGGGAATGGCGTCCAGGGTCACCGTTACGGGCTGGCCCAAGCGGATCTTGCCGGCATCGACTTCAGCCACCTGGCCATCAATCTGCAAACTGTTCAGGTCTGGAATGGTCATGACCGTGTCATCACGATGGACGTCACTACCGACTTGCTTCTTCTCGTTGTTCCAATTGGCTTTGTAGATGACGACTCCGGAAATAGGCGCCTCGACGGTGAAACTGTCCCGAGCTTGCTCAACCAGGTCAAGCCGGCTCTGGTAAAACTTGATGCGGTCATCCAGGATTCTCAGCTGCAAGTCACCATGCGTTCTGACAGAAGCCAGCTTCTTCTCCAGCATTTCCACGCGGCTGGTTGCATAGAGGGCTTCGTACTCGGCGGTCTTCACGCGCAGGT
>DAOTAI010000222.1:0-8381 GCA_035593865.1 Acidobacteriota bacterium | reverse complement strand
GGCAAGGTGTCACGACGCGCCGAACTCCTTGCTGCCTTAACAGGTCTCGGGAGCGGCGGGCAAGCTCCTGGAACTGACACTCTTCCCCCTGGCGGCGTGAGTGGTGGCCGCAGCAAGGTTCCTCTTCCAGAACGCCCCACTTCAGTCCCGCCGCGGTCAAAACCTGCTGGAAGGCTTTTACGGCGGGGCGCAGTTCCGGATTGTATCCCCAGACACACCCGAGCCAGAGCAACCATTCCCCCTCTGCGCCGCTGAATTTCGGAAGTGCCAGGTCCTCGATGAGCTTCTGTCTGTCAACTCGCGGAACTTTGAAGGGGTTTCCGTAGGTTTCGATTGCCCGGAAAAAGTCGCTGGCGACGACCCCCTGTCCCGTCGACAGGGCTTGAGCACGCTTTGCCCCGACAATCAGTTGTAAGTGTTCGACCCCTACCGGGCAGCCGTTTTCACAGGCGCCGCAAGTCGCACAAAAACCCAGCGCCGAGTCGCTGATAACCGTGCCGCTGATTTCGTGTTCCGCGCCGCCATTGGCCTTTAATGCACGCCGCCCCGCCAGTACGAACCCCCTGGGATCCAGTTCGTTGCCGGCTCGAGCTGCCGGACAATTATCCGTGCATCTCCGGCATTCGACGCAGGTGAGAAAATCCATCCTCATCTTCCAGGGCAGCTGGCTGACCTTCTCGAGCCCCAGGCTGACCTCTTCAACATCTGCTTCCAGCGTCCCCTCCAGGTCTAAAGGCGCGAATTCACCCAGTCTTTCGGTCTTGAAGTAAAGAGAGACTGGCGCCATGAGGATGTGGAAATGCTTGCTTCGCAAGATCAAATGCGGGAAAGCCAGGATGATCCCCGCATGCAGCCACCACGACAACCGCGGGGCAATCGGATTGGCGCTGATGCCGTTCAGATAAGTCAGCATCAGCAGGAAGATAAACAACGCGACAACGCCAGAAGTCCAGGACCGCGGGTCGGGCGATATTCGTACCAGGACAAAACGTCGGAAGGCCAGTCCGAGGATGGCAACGGCTACGAGTATGGCAATGACCGCCATGACCATCCGAAACCCAGGCAAGGCGGCCCCGAGAAGTGGTTCAAGAAAAGAAACACCGAAGCCTGTCAGAAAATGCTCGATCGTCTCTATTCCAAAAAGCAGGAATCCGAGGAAGACAATCGCGTGTAGAGCTCCAACGACCGGGCGTTGCCCCAGGACCCGCCTTTGCAGCAGAACATCGGCCAGCATCCGTCGGAATCGGCGCCAGGGCCTGTCTGTACGGACCCGATCGGTCGGTCCCTGGGTGATTAGCCGGATCTTCCCGGACAGGTTCCAGGCGAAAACTCCGACGCTTGCTAGGATGAGCAAAGCCAGCAGTATACGTTCGAAGAGCGAAAGATCCATCCGACTGCTCCTGTTTTGACCAGCGGATGCCGCCATCCCGGCCGGCAGCCGCTCCGCTCCCGCGCTCGCGGGCTACCGGGAGGATTCTTCTCGCAAGAGCGAGTTAATGTCAAGAGAGTCTTTGCTATAAATTATTGTAACGCAGTCACTTAGGAGTACCTGACTGTTGGAAAACTGAACAGAACGAGGCGGTAAAGTGGGCTTGACGAACTGTAGCATTCGCCTGCGAGGCCGCGTACGTCCAAGCGTAGAAGACACTCGGGGAGTGCTGGCACCCTTTGTTCTGTTCGGACTAGAATGTTGAAATTTTCATCATGTGGGTTGGAGCTGATGCGCCTGTCCTCCGCGTAATTCGCCCAAGCCGTACTATCCGCGGGTTTTCATCCCCGCGGATAGTAAGAATTGCGCGGATTGCACGGATGGCAGGCGTGCTGGTGTTACTTGGGTCATTGCAGTGAAGCGGACTTCCTGATACATTTTCTCATTCATAGCTTTAGGGGGTATGCAGGCGAGTTGGGGTAAGTGCCATGCAGGAGGTCGATTTCGTGACAGGCCGGAGTGAGGAATGAAGATACTGAGTATCGCTTACGCTCTTCCCAGCAAAAAGGTTACCAACGAGGATCTGATCGAGGAGATTTTAGAGCGGAACCGAGGCCGGATGGCGGAAAGCGAGAGAGAGAGTCTGCGTGCGAGGCTGAATCGCTTTTTTGCTATGTCCGGAAGCCAAACCCGGTTTCATAGGGACAACGGGGAGAGGGCCATTGATTTGGCTTTACGGGCGGGCAACGAAGCCTTGGAGAAGGCAGGTGTCAGCCGCGAGGATGTGGACCTCTTAATTTATGCCGGAGTCGGTCGAGGCTGGGTTGAGCCGGCCACGGCCAATCTCTTCCAGAGCGAGCTGAAATTGCGGTCGGCCACCTGTTTTGACGTGTTGGACGCGTGCGCCAGTTGGATCCGCAGTCTTGCCATTGCCAAGACTTTTCTCGCCCAGAAAGTGCACAAGCTGATAATGATTCTGAACTGCGAGTGCAACTTCCGGGAATATGCGAACTTCGATATTGCCAACGCTCAGGATCTCGAGAACTCTTTTTCCGCTTTTACGATCGGCGAAGCGGCGACCGCGACTCTGGTGACTTCGAGAGAGGATGAGGACGACTCTTTCTTCTCCTTCAAGACCTGGGGCGAGAAGCACGGCTTGTGCAAAATTGCGCTTCCAAACGCCGATGATTTTTCCCCGTCAAACGGCAACGGACATACTTTGAAACCCATGGCATTCTTTACCGCGCCAAGCGAATTGTTGTCTTTCACGATTCGAAAGCTTGTGAGCCACTACAAGGAAAGCGAGGCGTTGGCGAGTCGTTTTTACGATTTGATTGTGGGGCATGCCGTCAGTGTCTCTTCCACGGCTCGTGCCGTTGCACTGATGAGTCTGGATCCCAGTCGGGTTTTCGACACTCATGCCCGTTTCGGCAACACGGTGTCGGCGTCTTTGCCCCTGGGACTCGCAGTGGCCGAGCAGGAGGGGCGTTTGACGCGGGGTATGCGAGTTCTGCTGGTGATGGGCAGCGCCGGGGTTACCACCGCCTTTGCCTCGTTTCAGTACTAGGACGGCCGATCTGGATAGAAAACCCGGCAGTCGCGTCAGAAGTTCCGGCGGGGTTTCGATGACGGAATGACGACCAGCCTTCCTGACTTTGATTTCAAGAGCCACTATCTCCCTCGAGATGGATATCGTATTCATTATCTGGACGAAGGCTCGGGGGAGCCGCTGGTCATGCTTCACGGAAACCCGACGTGGTCGTATCTCTACCGTCGTTTTGTAACCGAGCTGCGGACGAAGTACCGGGCCGTAGTCCCGGATCATGCGGGCTGCGGGCTGTCTCATGTTCCCAAGGAGGATACCTATTCCTTTACGCTGGCCAGCCGGGTCGCCGACCTGGAGGCCTTGCTGGACACCCTTGGTCTGCATCGGAACCTCACTCTCGTATTACACGATTGGGGCGGGCTGATCGGGATGGTTTATGCCGCGCGGCATCCCGAAAAGATCGCCCGGTTGATCGTGTTCAATACTGCGGGCTTTCTTCTGCCCCGGCGTAAGCGCCTTCCTGCAGCTCTCCGGTTCGCCCGAAACTCGCGCCTGGCGGCCTGTCTCATTTTGAAGTTCAATGCCTTTGCTCGTCTGGCAGTTCACCTTGGATGTCGCCGGCCTATGCCGCGGGCGGTCCGGCGGGCCTACACTTCAGCCTGTGACAGCCCGGACAGGCGTCGTGTCACCCTTCGGTTCGTTCAAGACATCCCGTTATCAAGCCATGACCCTGCCTACGCCTTGGTCCTTGAGGCCCAGGAAGGACTAAAGAGGTTTCGCAATATTCCTGCTCTCATTTGCTGGGGAGAGAGAGATTTCGTTTTCGACAATGATTTTCTGTCCGAGTGGATCCGACATTTGCCGGGGGCCGAAGTGCATCGATTTCCAGACGCCGGCCATTACGTCACTGAAGATGCCTTTGAACAGGTGCTTCCCCTGGTCTGCGCCTTTCTGGCACGATCCCGTATTGTTCCGCCGGCGCATTCGGTTGACAGTCTGCCATGACGAATGCACCTAAAGACATCTCGACCTGTCTGCGTGAATTTGCCCGGGCCCATCCCTCGCGTCTGGCAGTGATATCACCCGCGGGCCAGCTCACGGCGGGGGAGTTGGATCAGGCGAGTGACCGTTGTGCAGCCGGATTGGCACGTGCCGGGGTGGTTCCCGGCACACGGGTAGCTCTGATGGTTACTCCCGGACCAGAATTTATGGTCTTGACCTTCGGTTTGGTGCGGGCCGGGGCGGTACTTGTCGTAGTTGATCCCGGGATGGGGTGGGACAACCTCAGGGCGTGTCTTGACGAAGCAGCCCCGGAAGGTTTTGTCGGGATTACCCGGGCTCACATTGGCCGTCTGTTATTCGGATGGGCGCGATCGACGGTTCGTCTTTGCGTCAGCGTTGGATCCTTAAGGCTGCCCGGTTGGATCCCTTTCAGCCGGCTCCTGGAGCATGATCACGGGCGTTTCGCCCCCTTAACGCCGCATCTGGATCAGACGGCGGCCATAGTCTTCACTTCCGGCGGCACGGGTTTACCGAAGGGAGTTGTCTACACTCATCGGATGTTTGCCACCCAGGCGGCGTTGTTGCAGAAGGAGTTCGGCATTGAATCAGGAGAAGTTGATCTGGCTACTTTTCCGCTGTTTGCGCTCTTTGACGCCGCCTGGCAGGTCACCTCTGTCTTTCCCCGAATGGACTTCACCAGGCCAGCCGATGCCGATCCGGCGCTGATCACGGACACAATTGTTCAGAAGCAGGTGACCCACATGTTCGGGTCTCCCGCGCTGTTGAACGGCCTCGGTCGCTTCGGCGAAAAGCAGGGAGTCCGGCTGCCTGGCGTGCGGCGCGTTCTCTCGGCGGGTGCCCCCGTTCCCAACCACGTGTTGGTTCGGCTTCAAAACATGTTGAGTGATGGCGCGCTAGTTCACACTCCATATGGGGCGACTGAAGCGTTGCCGGTATGTTCTGTTTCAAGCGCTGAGCGGTTGGCCGAAAACTCCGTGGGACGGGGCATCTGCATCGGCCGCCCGCTCCAGGGCGTAGGTTTGGCCGTGATAAGGATCTCGAATGACCCAATTCCCGAATGGTCGGATGATCTGTGCCTTTCGGTCGGGGAGATTGGGGAACTGGTAGTCTGGGGGGACAATGTGTCGTCGTCATATTTCCGTCGCCCCGAAGCGGACCGCCTGACCAAAATCAAGGACGCTAACGGCCGGATTCGGCACAGGATGGGCGATGTCGGTTTTATCGACGAAAAGGGGAGAGTATGGTTTTGTGGGCGCAAGTCTCACCGGGTGATTACAGAAGAGGGAACTCTTTTCACCATCCCCTGCGAGTCGGTTTTTAACCAGCACCCCGAAGTGTTCAGAACCGCTCTGGTTGGGATAGGGCAGCCGCCGAAGCAGCGGCCGGTTGTGTGTGTCGAGCTGGAAGATAAACGGAGCCGGGATTACGGGAGGATCCGCGACTCGTTGCTGGAACTCGGATCCAGGCACGAACAGACCCGGAGGATTCGCGACTTCCTTTTTCATCCTGGTTTTCCGGTAGACATTCGCCACAATGCCAAGATCTTTCGGGAGAAACTGGCGCGCTGGGCCGAAAGGGAGCTAAATCGATGACAGTCTTGGTTACCGGTGGCGGAGGCTTTCTCGGGAGAGAAGTGATTGAGCTGCTGCTCAGGAGGGGACTGACGGTCCGTAGCTTTTCGCGGGGATATTACCCCGACCTGGAAGCTCGCGGCGTTATGCAGGTGCGTGGTGATCTGGCTGACGCCGATCGAGTTCTGGAGGCGTGCCTGGACTGCGACCTGGTCTTTCACGTCGCCGCCAAGGCCGGACTGTGGGGGCGGTACGAAGACTTCTACTCTGCCAATGTCATCGGCACACGCAACGTTATTGACGCCTGTCGAGCGGCGGGCATTACCAGGTTGGTGTACACGAGTTCTCCCAGCGTCGTCTTTAATGGCGAAGATATGGAAGGCGTTGATGAATCGGTGCCTTACGCTACCCGTTTCAAAGCGGCTTACCCTGCGACCAAAGCGGAAGCGGAGAAGATGGTTCTCGCAGCCAATGGATCCCGCCTGGCGACAGTCGCTTTAAGACCGCACCTGATATGGGGCCCGGGGGACACTCACCTCGTGCCCGGCATTCTGGAACGCGGTCGCGCGGGCAGAATCAGAAAGCTCGGGGATGCGCCAAAGCGTGTCGATTTCACATATGTAACGAATGCGGCCCAGGCACACCTGCTCGCGGCGGATCGCCTGAGTCCGGGCAGTCCGATCGCGGGTCGAGTTTACTTCATCAGTAACGGCGAACCCGTCGTACTTTGGGATTTCATCGATCGGCTGCTCGAAACAGCAGGAATCCCGCCGGTAAGCAAGAGCGTTTCCCCCTCGCCTTGCCTATAATGCCGGCCGAGTCATTGAAAGCCTTCCGCGCATGCTGCGCCGGCCCGGTGAGCCTCCGATGACTCGCTTTCTTGCCGAAGAGCTGGCCACTTCGCACTGGTTCGATATCGAGGCTGCCCGCAGGGACCTGGGCTATAAGCCGGAAGTCAGTATGGAGGAAGGACTGCGGCGGTTGAAGGAATGGCTGGAACAGGATAGTGTGACCGTACGCAAAACGAATCAACGATTCGAGACAGCATAGGAGGGCCGACCCGTGAAAACCATCACCGAATTCACGCTGTGCCTCACGCTTTTGACTGCAACTCCCTGGCTCAAGGCCCAGGTTCTTTTGAGCGGGCCGATGGTTGGACACACCACCAGCACCTCGGCGCGCATCTGGATAGAGACTGACAGACCGGCGACGGTGCGAGTCAATTACTGGCTTGAGCCTCGAGTGCAATATCGAGTCTCCCTTCGCGAGCCAATGGTCAAGGGTTTCGCAGAAGGTCGAACCGCGCAAACCGCGCCGCATACTGGGGTCGTGGAGTTGACTGGTCTGAAGCCGGGGTGGCTCGTTTACTATGAGTTGGAGCTTGACGGCGTTCCGGTACGCCCCGCCACTCCGCAGGTTTTCTCTTTGTTTCCCGAGCCGGATGAGAGCGGCGAGCCGCGGGAATTCTCGGTTGCTTTCGCTTCCTGTATGTTCCCGGCTCGTGTTCCGGTTCAGCCCATATGGCGCCAGGTAGCGCTTCACAGACCCGATGCACTGCTGCTGATCGGTGACAACAACTATATGGCGAACAATCCAGAAGCTTATGAGACTTCGGAAGAGGTCGTTTCGTACGCCATGGCTCGGTATCACCGATACCTGCGCGACCTTCCGGACCTTCGCTCGCTTATTGCCACGACACCGACCTACGGGATCTGGGATGATCATGACTTCGGCCCCAATAATTCGGATCGAACCTTCCGATGGCGAGAACTGACGCTCGCGCTCTTCAAGAAGTACTACCCGAACCCTTCGGCCGGGTTGCCGGATGTCCCCGGCATCTTCACGTCGTTCAAAATAGGGGATGCGGAGTTCTTTCTCTTGGATGATCGTTATTATCGGGATCCCAATGAGGCACCGGATCGCAAGACCATGTTGGGCGCCGGCCAACTCAACTGGTTGAAGCAGGCGGTCAAGGGGAGCACGGCGGTTTTCAAGGTGATCGTAAATGGCGGGACCTTGCTGGTTGATCGCCACGGTTCAGGGGAATACTGGGCGGCCTTCGGGCAGGAACGGGACGAATTCCTGGCCTGGTTGGCTGAAAACAACATTACCGGCGTGCTTTTTGCCGCGGGGGATTGGCACGTCGGCACGCTCAATCGGTTGTTTCGGCCGCAAGATCCATATCCGTTCTACGAACTGCTGTCTTCGAACGCCGGGGTTTCGCTGCCATCCCCGAACGAGACCGGCCAGACTCATTATCGGTTTCATCAGTATGTCGGGACTGAATACCTGGGGTTTAATTTCGGGTTGCTTCGCTTTTCAGGTCCACGAGGCAACCGGAGAGTCAGTCTTCAGATCATCGATAACGAAGGCCGTCCTCGAATTCAGCTGGTTTTAAACGAACGTGATCTGACCAGGAATTGGAGCGGGCAGTAGACTGCAGGGGTAAAGGGATCGGAGGGTAAAGGGCCTGCGTCGATTTTCCATTTTCCATTTGCCACAGCCAATTGCAAAAAACCCGACGATCCAGCTCTCTTTGCATTTCGGCCCCGAAGGGGCATAAGCGCTAAAATACGGGTTGGTTTTTTGTCCCGATAGGGACAAGGCAAGACAGCCCAGGGTACCGTTTTTCAGGTACCCTGCGGCACAAGATCGGCCTCAATCGGTTCCCTGAAAGGGAACGGCAAGGGGTACAACCTCTGCGAATTGCTCTTCCCCTTCAGGGAAGGGATACGTTACTGGAGGACCGGAGACCCAGGTACCTGAAAAACGGTACCCTGGGCTGTCTTGCCTTGTCCCTATCGGGACAAAA
>DAOTAI010000221.1:0-8408 GCA_035593865.1 Acidobacteriota bacterium | reverse complement strand
AACTGGGGAAAATTGTTGGCCAAAAACTGGGGAATTTCAAATGGCCAGTCACACCTATTACGCGGGTTTTGGTTGGGACAAGAGCGGCGACTTCGACTGCGTCGAGGACTGGGAAACCTATTTGAGCCAGTTTGCGGCGCGGCTGAAATCTCCCTTGCGGGTCACGGTTAAGGGACAATAAGCGCGGTTGGGAAGAGTCGAGAGGGGGTTTCAGAATATGAAACAGCGCGTGTATAATCAGAAGTCGAGATCTGAAACCGTGAAGAAACGAACACAACCAGGTGAGTCTGGAGTTCTTGTTTTACACAAGACACTCGATATTCTGGAGGCTTTGAAGAACAATCCAACCGGCATGTCGCTGGCCGACCTGGCGAGATCAGTGCGTATGCCAAAGCCGACCGCCTATCGCATTATTTCCACGCTCGAGTCCCGTGGGTATCTGGATCGCACCTCTGAGGGCGGCTTCCAGGTTTCCCGTAAACTTTTCGAACTGCAGCGCCGGATCACAGATGAACAGGTGATTATCAGGGCTGCCCAGCCGATCATGGAGCGCCTGGTGGAGTCCTGCGAGGAGACCGTGAATCTCGGGATACTGGATGCCGGCGAAGTCGTGGTGATTAACACTATCGAGAGTCCGCAGGGGATTCGGATGGCGTCCAAGATTGGTAACCGGCGTTACCTGCACACGACCGCCCTCGGCAAAGTCTTGCTTTCGAGTCTCCCGGACCGGGAACTGCAGCGCCTGGTCCGAGTGAAGGGACTGCCCAAGCTGACGCCCAATACGCTGACCACGACTGACGCGTTGAAACGCGAATTGGAGTTGGTTCGCGAACGGGGCTACGCAATTGACAACGAGGAGAACGAGTTAAACGGCAGATGTATTGGAGCACCAATTTATGGTCCTTATAGAAGGATGGTCGCGGCGCTGAGCATTTCCGGTCCGACTTTCCGCATGACGCTCGAGCATGCTCATTCTCTGGCCCCGCAGTTGCTCGAAGCCTGTCGGAACATCACCGAAGCGTTGACCAACTGAGGCCGTGATCGGGCCACCCGCCCGGGTGGCAGTCGGCAACCGTCCTTGTCACGAGGCTATCTATGGCGGCAACTTACTCTGTCATCGCCTTGCTTGCCCTTAGTCTCTGCAGGATTCTAACAGCTACTTCAGCCGACACCCCTCTAGCAGTCCAATTTGCTGACTGGATCCTCGCGACTTGGCCCGACCCCACGACTTTGACCAACAAAGGCTGGGAGTACAACAACGGGATCATTCTTCACGGCATTGCGAAAGTACACGAGAAGAACGGGGATCCCCGTTATCTGGACTATATCAAACGCTTTGTCGACGCTTACCTCACCGAAGAGGGAACCGTTGCCCTCAGGCCGGAGCATAACCTCGACACAATTCAGCCCGGCGTCCTTCTCTTGTTCTTGTACGAACGAACTGGCGAGGAAAAATACCGAAGAGGCGCCGATTACGTTCGCGCAGCCTTCGATCGTTTCCCCAAGAACTCCGAGGGCGGTTTCTGGCATAAAAATCGCTATCCCGATGAGATGTGGGTGGATGGAATCTACATGACGGCCCCGTTCCTGGTGAAATACGGGCGCTTGTTTGAGACGCGTTCCGACTGTTTCGACATCGCACTCTTCCAGACGACGCTGTGCGCTCGCCATACTCAGGATCCGGCTACCGGCCTCCTCCGACATGCCTGGGATAGCGACCGGAATGCCGCCTGGGCAGAGCCGCAGACGGGAGTTTCACCTGAGGTCTGGTCACGGGGAATGGGTTGGTTTGCGATGGCGCTGGTTGACATGCTGGAGTACCTGCCTGCCCACCATCCCGGGAGGAGCGGATTGATTGAGATGTTCCGGAAAGTCGCTGCCGGGGTCAAACAGACGCAAGATCCGGTGACTGGGTTGTGGTACCAGGTCATGGACAAAGGTGGGCTGGCAGACAACTGGCATGAAACGTCCGGGAGCGGCATGTTCGTCTACGCCCTTAAGGTTGGAATTGATCGAAATTACCTTCCCGGCGAATACCAGGAAGTCGTGACGAAGGCCTGGCAGGGGCTAAAATCAAAAGTCACGTATCGCCCCGACGGATCTCCTGTAATTTCGGATGCCGTCGAAGGGATGGGTGTCCAGGACAGCTACGACGGTTACATCAACAAGAAAAGGGTCCAGAACTCGGCGCACGCGTTGTGTGCAATCCTGATGGCCTCCACCGCGGTCGAAATGACGGCTCCCCAACAACAGCACGCGAAGCGTTAACGTCAACCAGCCACCGGGGTTTTCGATACACTCACCACAAAACGGCGAATCACTCAACCACCAGCCTCGCCTCAACCTGCCGCAAGCAAGCTCGACCCGTGTGCTCGCAGAGTAAATTCGGGGACCATACCGGGCACATTTCCGCGCCTCTACGTAGCGTCCCTCAAAACCGCCCCGTGTGCCTTAATCTTTCGAAAGATCTTGACGATGTCCCGCATGTCGTCTTCCGTGCCCAGGAGGATGGGGTGCGCCAGCCATACCGCACTTCTGCGGCAGAGGTCTTGCGCTACCGGGCACTGACGTTCCAAATCCGACGCAGGGTCGACGTCCTGAAATGCTCCCTGGCGGTTAAGAGGTTTGCCATAGCCCGCTGACAACGGCAGGCCTTCTTGTGCCGCTGCCGCTATCAACCTGTCGCGAGAGCAACCAAACTGATCCGGATCGACGCGCAGGCAATACAGGTGATAAACGGAGCATGTCTCGCGAGCGTCGCGCGGCTGTATGGTCAGACCCTCGATGTCGCTCAGCCCCTCGTTCAGAATCGTGACATTTCTCCGCCGTACGGAGTTTTGTGCATCGAGCCGTGATAACTGAGCGCTGAGAAGCGCCGCTTGGAACTCCGTCAACCGGGCGTTGGTGCCAACACGCGGGTGGTTGTACCAGATACCGTCCGTGGCACGTCCGCAGTCTGTCAGTGATCTGCACAGTATCGCAAGGTCCTCATCGTCCGTCAGGATGGCGCCACCTTCACCGGCAGTCATGTTTTTCGATTGCTGTAAGCTGAATACGCCGCATCGCCCCAGCGCGCCCGCGCCTTTCCCCTTCCATTTGGCGCCCCAGGCGTGACACGCGTCTTCTATAATCGCCACGCCGTATTTTTCACCAAGAGCGTTAAGGCGATCCATGTCGCACAGTGCGCCTCCAAAGTGGACGGGGATAATCGCCTTGGTCTTCCGAGTAATTGCTGCCTCGGCCAGGTTGATATCCAGGTTCCAGCTGTCATCAACGTCGACCAATACCGGGGTCGCTCCCACCCATGCTACGGCGGACGCGGTGGCGACAAACGTATAGACGGGGACCACCACCTCGTCGCCCGGGCCGATTCCGAGTGCTCTCAAGGCGATAATCAGAGCCGCGGTCCCGCTGTTGCAGACGACACAATAGCGGGCATCTTGATAAGCAGCGAATTCCCGCTGGAATGTCTGAACTCGTTCCCCGTCCCACCAGCGCCTGCTCTCCAAGACTGCGAGAAGGGCGCGCCTGTCGGTGTCATCGAATACCGGCCATTCGGGCCACGGCCTATTCGGTTCCCGGACAGGTTTGCCGCCATGAATTGCCAACTGTGACTGGTCTGTGCCCCCCGTTATCTTCATTGCCGTCCTCCCGCGGGTGATAGCCTGGGTTCGGCCGCTCTCTACCAAAGCCGACGCGGCCCCAAGCTTATCGACGCAATTCGACTTCGCCGACCCGGTACCAGCCGTCCGGCTGGCGTCCTTCGATAGCCAGTTTAATAACGGGAACCCGGGTGCGGGGATCGAGAATTCCAACACTGACCTCGTATCGTCCGGGGGGTAACTCGCGGGGAATGTACAGGTTTTCCTCGACAACAGCGTCTCCCGGCAGCCATTCGCGCAGATTCGCGCTTGTCGGAATCACCGCTTCCTGTTCACCTGATTTCAAACGCAACGCGAGGATGTAATCCCGATACACCGGCGCTATTCCTCCGTTGAACCACCACATGCTGACCGGTGCCACATGCCCGGATCGCAGCGCTGAAGGATATTCGAACCTTCGCAAAATGAACCGGTACCCGATTTTCTTCTGAAACTCGTTAAATTTTGCCTTCCAGTCTTCAGGAATCGCCGTTGACTTGATATTGATCGTACTTGCGTGCCAGCGTAGCGCCTGATCCAGGATGTAGTCGAGGTCGAAGCCGTTCTTATGCCATGAACCGGGCGTTCCGCAGGTCTCCAGGGAGACGGGGCTGTGACGCCAGACTTCCTGAATCCCCGCCTTTACAACCCCCTGTGGATACGCGTCCAGCATGTGCGCGAAGTTCCGCCCCGGACGCCCCATGTCACCCCAGCAGTCCAGCCGCCATCCCGCGCCTTTGGACGTACCGTAGGACAGCGCGCGCAGTTCGTCGAAGTTCATCAACAGGGCAGTCTTTTTGAAAGCCTCGAAATAGATATCGATGAGTGCCCGCTGGGTTTCCCAGGTGGGCAGATAGGGTCCCCACCCTTCTCCCCAGTACCCGACAGTCGAAATATCAACGGTGTCGAGGTCCGGGTGTCCGTCATACCGCTTTCCCATCTCTCTTACCAGCGCGCCCCAGTGCTTGGAGTAGCGCGGGTCATCGGCATCTGGAGACCAGACATCGCCGTCCTCGTCGGTATCGCGGTTAGCTCGCCGCGCGCCCGACTCTCGATACCACTTGGGAAGGGGATTCTTGGCATCGTAAGGCATGACCCGCAATGCCAGTTGCTGACCGTGGCGGTGCGCCTCCTCGAGAGCCAAGTCGATGATCTCCCATCGATACTGTCCGGGTTCCGGTTCAAGCTGCGACCAGAACCAGCGAAGGTAAGCGACCGAAGTCGGCGGGAAATCCGGTGGCGGATCGGCATCTTCGACTCGCGTCTCGGGTCCGACCTCGGACCATTGCAGTCCTGGATAGATTGCTTGGCGATTAAATCGCTGAAAAGTGGTGATGCCCATGCCCGGATTGACCAGGATGTCGTCAATCTCGGCCGGACGGACGATGACTGTCTCCTGGGCGGGCGCCTGTGAAATCGACAGTGCCATCACAGCTATGAGGCCAACAGATCGGAACATACGCATTTTTCGGGTTTTCACCTGCTGCTCTCCTTATCGTTTTCATATGCCAAAAGTCATGGCACGCAGGAATTATAGAACCAGAGCCTAATAAAATCTTTCGCCTCCTTTCCCCGCACTCAAGTGTGAGGTATCAGCTTGAAGATCAATCATCCAGCCGTCATTTTGACGGATCAACTTGAACAGGCAGCAGTAGTGAATTGGCCCTAACCTGTTTCTAAGTTCGTCAAAATTGTGTCCCAGCAGGCCAACGAGACTTCCGTAAATGGTGGCGCCATGTCCCACAAACAGAAGCTCTCCTTCATAGGTCTCCGCGATTCCGATGGCCGCTTCCGCAGTTCGCCGCAAGACCCCTTCTCCGGTTTCCGGATAAACGGGACGAACGCGTGAGACATAGTGTGGGTCAACGGCGGGGAACTCGGCGCACAGTCTGTCAAATGTGAGGATCTCGGGTTCCGACGAAAACCAGTCAGGATTCAGCCATTCTGAGAACCCGTATTCCACGTGAATCGGAAGGTTCAACCGCGCGGCGACCGCCTCCGCGGTCTGGATGCATCGCAGGAAAGGAGAGGAAAAGAGCCTACCGATCGCCTCCCGGCTCAGACGGTCGGCTAGTTGCCTGGCCTGCACTACGCCTTCATCGGAAAGGGGTGGATCATGGACTCGCTGTGCGGTCTTGCTCCAGTTCGGATCGACGAAATCCTGTCTGCTGCCGTGGCGTGTCAGCCAAATAACTTCTGCCATGCTGAACGAAGCACCTATTTGCGAGGGAACAGGTCAGGGTTGTCAGTGAACAGGGCATCGATCCCGTAATGAAACAGATACTCTCTCATCTCTGCTTCAGTTTGGAACGTCCAGCTGGTCACAGTCAGGCCTGCCTGGTGAGCTCGCTTCACCAAGCCGGGGTCCTCTCGAATCAATCGCTTGCTTGGACCGAGACCTTGGGCAAATGTAGCCAACTGCCTGAGACCCGTGGTCGTCACCCATTCATTCGGGGTGCCGACCAGCAGAAACAACGGCAGGCGGCAGCCAAGTTCGCGTAACTTTCGCAGACTGTCCACGCTGAATGATTGAAGCATCACTGGTGTCTTGGGATCAGCTCCCGGTTCATCGAGTCGAAGACGCGTGAGAGTCTCGAGCACCAGGCGTTCCATGTCAAAACCTCGACTCGCATACATCTCGGGCGATTTCAGTTCAGGAACCAGACCGGCCTTTCCCCGGATCTCTTCGATAGCCTCTTCCCATGTGGGGATCCGCGTTCCCTTAAATTGCGGCCCATACCATGAACCGGCGTCCAAACGTTTGATCTCTTCAAGTGTGAAATCGTAAACGGGCCACTCTCGCACCCTCCGGCCGTTACGCTCCACTTCGCGGAATCGATCCGGATACACCTCCTCCACGTCGGTGGTTCGTTCAAGGGTCGAGTCATGCAGGCAGATCAACACGCCGTCGCGGGTTATTTGGAGGTCCTGTTCCATGTAGTCGGCACCCTGCTCGAGCGCCAGCCGATACGCCGGGAGAGTATTCTCAGGGCGGTAGGCAGAAGCGCCCCGGTGGGCCAGAAGCAGTTTTCGGGCAGCCGGGTGCGGACCAGATTGAGCACAGATGGCGAATGTCAGACTGAGAGCCAGGATAGAGAAAAAGGACCAGCGCATGGGGTATACACTACCACCACAGCAGTCCGGTTGAGTAGAAAACTACGACAATATATGTCCCGACAAGCCAATATGCGGCGGTCACTGTACGGACCTTGTTAAACACGCAGAAATTCCAGTGAAGCAGAATAACCAGTAACGATATAGCGGTCAGGGCGAGCTTGAAGGCCATAAAAGGCGCATTTCCGAAATTGAGGACGAGGGCCAGCAACGGATTCAGTTCTTCGCTCTTTTCAAGCTCGAAGAGTCGCAGTGAGAGCACACCGTCCAAAACGCAGAGCCCGAAAATCAGTCCAACCACGAGAAGCGCCGGGGCCGATGGCCGATCCGAGTAGAAGTTGCTACGCGGGTCCGAGCTGCGCCGCAAACCGCGGCGTCGTCCTCGAAATAAATACGGCGAGATCGCAGGAGTCGGTCGACGCCGGCGATCCGCTCGATTCTGATCTCGTCTTTCCAAGTGCATCAATACGATACGGGTGAGGCAAATACTTGCTTTTCAACCATTGTGCCAAACGCGGGGTCAAAGAACCAGCCGTAGAAAAGGTCGACCAACAACATAGCGCGAGCGCTTTCCAAGACTTGATTCTCGTTAGCTCACCCTTTTGGCTACGACCAGGGTGATGTCGTCGGCGGATGGAGATCCGGAAGTCCAGGACTCGACTGCCTGAGCGATTGTTTCCAGAATTGCGCAAGCACTCTCCTGCTGGTGGTCTTCAACGAGTCTGGCCAGTATCGCCTCGCCGAATTCCTCTCCCGTCTCAGGCTGAACTGCCTCGGTAACGCCATCGCTGTACAACACCAGGATATCTCCCGGCGCGAGTGTGCATCGTCCCTGCTCATAGCTGGCATCCGGCAGGATTCCCAGCAGAGGACCGCCCGCTGCCAGCGTTTCGGTCTTACCATGAGCACGGACCACAAGCGGACTGTTGTGTCCGGCGTTGCAATAAACGATTTCACCGAGGGTAGGGTGGTAGCGTGAAATGAAGAAGGTTACGAACCGATTTCCGGGACAGCAGGCCAGCATGCTGCGATTGAGGCGCGAAACCGTTTCGGCGAGCGGGCCGGGTTCTTCCTCGAGCAAACGGACCCGGGCCTGAAGGCAGGACATGAGGAGCGCCGCTGCCATTCCCTTGCCGGCCACATCGGCTACTACCAGCCCCGTGGAGCCGTCCGGATACGCAATAAAATCGTAGTAATCACCGCCAACTGTACGGCAGGGAACATTGTAGCCCGCCAGCTCCAGCCCTTTCGCTTTGGGCAATGTCGACGGAAGCAGAGCGCGCTGAATCTCGGCAGCCTGCTCCAGCTCTCGAAGCAGCATCCTTTCCATCTGCTCGACTTCTACCAGACGCTCTCGCTCGATTCGCACAGCAGCGACATTGGCAAGCACGGTGAGCAGGTTAAGGTCGTCTCTTGTAAAGTCGGGTTGAAGGTTGGGAGCATCAACGTAAATCAGACCGATCACTCGCTGGTTGGTTTGCAGCGGAACCGCCATGAAACTTCGGACTTTCTGCTTGAGAATGCTCTCGCGGCTGCAAAACGCTTCGTCCAGTTGGGTGTCCTGAACGAGCAGTGAAGCCTTTTCCCTCAAGACGCGGTCACGGACTGCCGTGGAGATACAAAAACTCTCGCCCCTGGCGGCTCGAACTTCCA